>DASUOY010000511.1:0-2466 GCA_036276395.1 Pseudomonas sp. | reverse complement strand
GCCTGCCCGCCGATCGCAACGGTGGTTCGGTGGCGGCCTTCGAGCACCTGTATATGCCGCTGATGCACCGCCGCGGTTTTGTCGCGCCGAACCTGGGTGACAACCCGCCGCAAGCCAGCCCCGGCGGTTTTGTGATGGAGTCGCAGCCGGGTCTGTATGAGTCGGTGCTGGTACTCGATTACAAGAGCCTATATCCGTCGATTATCCGCAGCTTTCTGATCGACCCGGTGGGGCTGATCGAAGGCCTGCGCCAGCCGGACGATGCGCACTCGGTGCCGGGCTTTCGTGGTGCGCGCTTCTCCCGCAGCGAGCACTGCCTGCCGTCCATCGTCGAGCGGGTGTGGCAGGGTCGCGAGGCGGCCAAGCGCGAGCACAACGCGCCACTGTCGCAGGCGCTGAAGATCATCATGAATGCCTTCTACGGCGTGCTCGGTTCCAGCGGTTGCCGCTTCTTCGACACGCGCCTGGCCTCCTCCATCACCCTGCGCGGCCACGAAATCATGGCCCGCACCCGCGCGCTGATTGAGGCCGAGGGCTATGCGGTGATTTACGGCGATACCGACTCCACCTTCGTCTGGCTTAAGCGCCCGCACGGAAAAGAAGAGGCGGCGCAGATCGGCCGCGCCCTGGTGGCCAAGGTCAATGCCTGGTGGCGCGAGCATCTGCACAATGAGTACGGACTGGAAAGCGCCCTGGAACTGCAGTTCGAGACCCACTACAACCGCTTTCTGATGCCGACCATCCGCGGCGCCGAGGAAGGCAGCAAGAAGCGCTACGCCGGTCTGGTCAACCAAACTGATGGCAGTCACGAGATGGTCTTCAAGGGCCTGGAAACCGTGCGTAGCGACTGGTCACCCCTGGCCCAGCAGTTTCAGCGTGAGCTGTATGAGCGGATCTTCCTGCGCCAGCCGCACCAGAGCTACGTGCGCGACTATGTCGAGCGCACCCTGAATGGCGAGCTGGACGAGCTGCTGATCTACCGCAAACGCCTGCGCCGCAAGCTCACCGACTACGAGCGCAACGTGCCGCCCCATGTGCGCGCCGCGCGCCTGGCCGACGAATACAACGCCCTGCATGGCCGCCCGCTGCAATACCAGAGTGGCGGCTGGATCAGCTACGTGATCACCACCGCCGGCCCGCAACCCTTGGAAGCGCGCAGCGCCGCCATCGACTACGAACACTACCTGACCCGCCAGCTGCAGCCCGTGGCCGACGCCATCCTGCCGTTTGTTGGCGACGATTTCGCTACCCTGATTGGCGGGCAGCAGGGGTTGTTCTAACGCGATAGACGGCTGCGCCCAAGGGTTATAGCCCCACGCCGGCATTCAACTAGCGTCAGTTAGTGGTCTATGTGGTTAGCTCAACCCGGACAAGAGGAAATAATGATGAACGCCCTCAAAGCTGTAGCCGCCTCGCTGGCGCTACTCGGCACGCTATCGATGACGCAAACCGCCCTGGCCGAACAGGCGGGCTTTATTGCGGCCACCGCGGCGGATCTCAAGTGGGTAGCCTCACCGGCGGTAGGTCCCGGCGCGATGATGGCCGTGATCGAAGGTGACCTGAAAGCCGCCGAGCCCTTCACCCTGCGCTTGAAGCTGCCGCCGAACACCAAGATAGCTGTGCACACCCACCCCGTGACCGAGCGGGTAACCGTTATCTCGGGCACCTTCTACTTTGCCACCGGCGACAAATACGATCCGGCCCTGGCCACAGCCTACCAACCGGGCGATACCCTGATCATTCCCACGGGAATGAAGATGTTTGCCGCCAGCCGCGACCAGGAAACCGTGCTCCAGCTCCACGGCACGGGCCCTTGGGGCATCAGCTACAGCAACCCTGCGGACGACCCCAGAAACCTCTAGCAAGCACCCTTCATCCCACTAACCGCGGGCGGTAGCCACAGGCGTCGGCGCCGCCCTGGGTTTGCGAAACACCAGCACGTTACCCAGCATCACCAGCAGCAGACCGAACAACGCCGGAGCCGTCCATTGATAGCCCTCGGCAAACACCGAGATATTCAGCGCCACCACCGGGAACAGCACGGTGCAGTAGGCCGCGCGTTCCGGGCCCATGCGCCCGACCAGGGTCAGGTAGGCGGTAAAGCCGATCACCGAGCCGGGAATCGCCAGGTACAGCAGAGTGCCGACGTAACGGGTATTCCACTCGAAACCAAACGGCGTGCCCGTGACCAGGCAGATCGCCACCAGCATCAGCGCGCCATAGAGCATGCCCCAGGCATTGGTGGTCAGCGGCTTGAGCCCGGCCTTCTGCTGCAGGCTGGAAAGCATGTTGCCGGCGGAGAAGAACAGCGTGCCGAGCAGCGCCAGGCCAATGCCCAGCAGGCTCTCGCGGCTGGTTTCGTGGCCGGCCAGCTCCGGCCAGAACAGCAGGCCCAGGCCGGCCAGCCCCAGCGCACCGCCGAGCAGCACATTGGCGGCGATGCGCTGCCGGAAGAACAGCCGCGCG
>DASUOY010000510.1:0-3398 GCA_036276395.1 Pseudomonas sp. | reverse complement strand
TAATTGCATCATGTTGCTTGCCGGCCTGGTGGAACAGCTGCGGGCGCACTTCGCCAGGTACCAGGGCCAGGGCCTCGGGCAGCAATTTGTTCAGCGGCTCGGCGCCCAGGCTGCCGCCCAGCACCAGCAGGCGAGCCTGGCGGTTGCGCAGCGAATCGCGCGGGGTTTCCAGGAACAGCTCTTCACGTACCGGGT
The DNA here is from genome assembly GCA_036276395.1 of Pseudomonas sp. Lineage (GTDB taxonomy): Bacteria > Pseudomonadota > Gammaproteobacteria > Pseudomonadales > Pseudomonadaceae > Aquipseudomonas. The sequence continues at coordinate 3,203 of DASUOY010000510.1, read as the reverse complement.
TGCCGGTGGTGCGACGTTTGCCGCTGTTGCCGAAGGTATTCGGGAAGGCCTCGCAGACACGGCTGGCGAACGGCACCAGGCTGCGGTTGGCAGTGCCGGCCACGGCATTCTGCTCGTGGATGATCAGCGGCGCGCCGTTCATCCGCGCGGCCAGGCCGCCAGGGCCGGTGACATAGCCGCCCATGCCGAGCACGCAGACCGGCTCAAGCTCGCGCATGATCTTGCGCGCCTGAAACAGCGCCCGCAGCAGCTGGAACGGCGCCTTGAGCAGGGACAGCTTGCCCTTGCCGCGCAGGCCGCTGACGCTGATCAGATGCAGCGGCAGGCCGGCGGCCGGTACCAGCTCATTCTCGATACCGCGCGGCGTACCCAGCCAATGCACGCTATAACCGCGCGCCTTGAATTCCTTGGCACAGGCCAGGGCCGGGAACACATGCCCGCCGGTGCCACCGGCCATGATCAGCACATTACCGCGCATGGCGAACCTCCTCGGCAGCCTGACCGTCGAAGAAATCGGATTCGCTGAAATCGACATTTTCGCTGCCCAGCTGGGTGCGCCGCTCCCACTCGATACGCAGCAGCATGGCCAGGCTTACGCAGCAGATCACCAGGGAGCTGCCGCCGTAGCTGAGAAATGGCAGGGTCAGGCCCTTGGTCGGCAGCAGGCCGACGTTCACGCCGATATTGATCAGCACCTGGCCGATCCACAGAAAGGACAGGCCGTAGGCCACATAGGCGGAGAAGAACTGCTTGGCCTTCTCCGCCCACAGGCCGATATACAGGGCGCGTACGCTGACGAAGACAAACAACCCGACGGTAATCAGCGCGCCGACCATGCCCAGCTCCTCGGCCAGCACGGCAAACACGAAGTCGGTGTGGGCTTCCGGCAGGTAGAACTGCTTCTGGATGCTGTTGCCCAGGCCGACACCGAACCATTCGCCACGACCAAAGGCGATCAACGCCTGGCTCAGCTGGTAACCGGCGCCGTACTGATCGGCCCAGGGGTCGATAAAGTTGGTCAGGCGCTGCATGCGGTAGGACTGGCTGGTCATCACCAGCACCCCAGCCGCCAGTACCCCGGCCGCCAGAGGAATAAAGCGCAGCAGGTTGACCCCGCCGAGAAACAGCATGGCGATGGACGCGCCGACCAGTACCACGGTGGCGCCGAAGTCCGGCTCGGCCAGCAGCAAGGCGGCAATCGGGCCGAGCACGGCCAGGGGCTTGAGGAAACCGATCAGCTTCTCGCGCACCTCGGTCTGCCGCCGCACCAGATAACCGGCGAGGAACAGCACGGTAAACAGCTTGGCCAGCTCGGACGGCTGCAGGTTGAAGATGCCGAAACCAATCCAGCGCTTGGCGCCGTTGACTTCGCGACCAATGCCCGGCAGCAGCACCAGAATCAGCAACACCACCGCCGCCATCAGCAGCATGCCGCTGTAGCGCTGCCACAGCGCCATCGGCACCAGCAGGGTAACCAGGGCGGCGCCCAGACCCAGGCCGAGATAAATCAGGTGGCGGATCATGTGGTACAGCGGATTGCCCGACTGCACGGCGGCCACTTCCGAGGAGGCCGAGGTGATCATCACCAGGCCCAGGCCGAGCAGCGCCAAACAACCGGCCAGCAGCGGGAAATCCAGATCGATACCACGGCGGGTATGCAGGGGCGAGTGCGCGGCGAGCAGGCGGGCCAGCATCATTGCAAGCCCTCCACGGCCTGGGCGAACAGGCGCCCGCGCTCTTCGAAGTTCTTGAACATGTCCAGGCTGGCGCAAGCCGGCGACAGCAGCACGGCATCGCCCGCTTCGGCCAGTTCGGCAGCGCGCTGCACGGCTTCCTCCAAGGTCTTGACCCGGATCAGCGGCGCGGCGTCGCCCAGGGCTGCGGCCAACAGTTCGGCATCACGACCGAGCAGCACCACGGCGCGGCAGAACTGGCCGACCGGCTTTTTCAACGCGGAGAAATCGGCGCCCTTGCCATCACCACCGGCGATCAGCACCAGCTTGCCGCTGATATCCGCGCCCAGGCCGTCGATGGCGGCTAGCGCCGCACCGACGTTGGTGGCCTTGGAGTCGTCGTAATAGCTCACGGCATTGCGCTCGCCGACCCACTGGCAGCGATGCGGCAGGCCCGCGAACTGGCGCAGGGTGGCCAGCATGGCGTCCATCGGCAGGCCAACGGCGTGGCCCAGGGCCAGCGCCGCCAGTGCGTTGGACTGATTATGCGCACCGCGAATCTTCAACTCGCGTACCGGCAGCAGCGCATCGAACTGATAGGCCAGGTATTTCTCGCCGTTCTCTTCAAGCAGACCGAAGCGCTTGAAGTCCGGCTTGCCCAGGCCGAAATACCAACACGGCAGCTGATCGGCCACCAGCGGACGCGATAGCGCGTCGTCGCGGTTTACCACCACCTGCCGGGCGCCGCGGAAGATGCGGTGCTTGGCCAGGTGATAAGCCGGCAGATCGGCGTAGCGATCCATATGGTCTTCGCTGATATTCAGGCAAGTCGCCACTTCGGCATTCAGCTGGTCGGTAGTTTCCAGCTGGAAGCTGGACAGCTCCATGACATACAACTCGACTGCATCATCCAGCAGATCCAGCGCCGGGGTACCGAGGTTGCCACCGACGGCGACCTTCTTGCCGGCCGCCGCGGCCATCTCACCGACCAGGGTGGTGACGGTGCTCTTGGCGTTGGAGCCGGTGATGGCGACGATCGGCGCCTTGGCATAACGGGCGAACAGCTCGATATCACCGGACAGCTTCACGCCGCGCGCGGCAGCGGCCTGCAACGCCGGGGTGGCGATGGCCAGGCCCGGGCTGACCAGCAGTTCGCTGGCGCGGCAGAGGAACTCCACATCCAGTTCGCCACAACGCACTTCCACCTGCGGGAACTGCTCACGCAAGGTGGCGAGCTCCGGCGGGTTGGCACGGGTGTCGACCACGGCAAACGGCAGGCCCTGGCGTGCGAGGAAACGCACCAGGGACATGCCGCTCTTGCCGAGGCCGACAACGATGCGGAAGTGGTCAGAAGCAATCAGGCTCATGGGTTCCTCAACGCAGTTTCAGGGTGGCAAGGCCGATCAGCACCAGAATCACGGTGATGATCCAGAAGCGCACAATCACGCGCGGCTCGGGCCAGCCTTTCAATTCAAAGTGGTGGTGGATCGGCGCCATGCGGAACACGCGCTTGCCGGTCAGCTTGAAGGA
>DASUOY010000509.1:0-4970 GCA_036276395.1 Pseudomonas sp. | reverse complement strand
AACCGGATGATCATCAACAGCCAGCAGCATGCCAATATCGATACCCTCACCGGCGCCTACAACCGCCGCTGGCTGGAGCATGTCTTCGAACGCGAAAGCACCCGCAGCGCCTACAATGGCCACCCGCTGTGCATCCTGATGCTGGATGTCGACCACTTCAAAAACTACAACGACCAACACGGCCACCTTGCCGGCGACTACGCCCTGTCCCTGGTGGCCCATACCCTGCGCAACCAGTTGCGGCCCAAGGACAGCCTGACCCGCTACGGCGGCGAAGAATTCATCATCCTGTTGCCGGAAATCGCCGAGGAAGAAGCGCGCAATATTGGCGAACGCCTGCGCCAGGCCCTGCGCAAGGTCAGCTCCTTCCACTCCCCCATCGGCGTATTGCCCGGGGTGACGGTCTCCATCGGCCTGGCCCAGATGCGCCCGAAAGACAGCCTGCAAGGCCTGATCGCCCGCGCCGACAGCGCCCTGTATCGGGCCAAGCAGCAAGGCCGCGACTGCCTATACGGCTAAGTGCCTGTTTACGATCTGCTGCGCGTCGGCCATCCGGCGTTAAAAACAGCCTCGGAATGCTCATTTACAACCAGTAAACTCCGCTTCCTCGGCGTTTTGACCAGCCGGAGGCTGTTACTACGTAGCGCCTTGCCTGGCTCTAGCTCGCGAGATCGTAAGCAGGCCCTACCCCCTCTATTCCCGCTAGCGCTCTGCTAGAGTCGGCGCACAATAACTACGCCCGGATGGCAGCCCATGCGCAAACTTCTCCTGAGCCTGCTGGTTCTCCTGTTACTGGTTGCAGCCATAGTCTTCAGCCTGCCCTCACTGCTCGACCGCCAGATGAACAGCGTCGAGTCGCCCGCGCCCTACCCCGCCAGCGAACCGGCCAAGCAGCTGCATGGCAGCCTGTTTATCGCCGACCTGCATGACGATGCCCTGCTCTGGGAGCGCGACCTGCTCAAGCGTTATGACTTCGGCCACTCCGACCTGCCGCGCCTGCTCGAAGGCCGCGTCGGTCTGCAGGTCTTCTCCACCGTGACCAAGACCCCGCGCGGCCTCAACTACGAACGCAACAGCGCGGAAACCGACAATATCACCCTGCTGGCCATGGCCCAGCGCTGGCCGCGCGCCACCTGGAGCAGCCTGCTGCAACGCGCGCTCTATCAAGCCCACAAGCTCGACCAGGCCAGCGCCAACAGTGGCGGCCGCCTGGTCCTGATCAAAAGCCGCAGTGACCTGGCCAGCTTTATCAGCGCCTGGCAGCAGGACCCGCAGCGGGTGGCGGCGCTTCTCGCCACCGAAGGCCTACAGCCGCTGGAAGGCAAGCTGGAAAACGTCGAGCGCCTCTACGACGCCGGCTTTCGTATCGCAGGGTTAACCCATTTCTTCGACAACGAAGTCGGCGGCTCGGCCCACGGCCTGGCAAAAGGCGGCCTGACCCCGCTAGGCCGGCAGGTGATCAAGCGCCTGGAAGAAAAGGCCATACTGATCGACCTGGCCCACGCCTCGCGCCCATTGATCGACGATGTGCTGGCCATGGCCAGCCGCCCCGTGCTGGTCTCCCACACCGGCGTCGAGGGCACCTGTCCGGGCACCCGCAACCTCAGCGACCAGCACCTGCAAGGCATCGCCGCCACGGGCGGGGTGATCGGCATCGGCTATTGGGAGACGGCGGTATGCGCCACCTCGGTCGCGGCCATAGTCCAGGCGATCCGCTACACCGCCGATAAGGTCGGCGTGCAGCACGTGGCACTGGGCTCGGATTTCAACGGCACCATTCATGCGCCGTTTGACGTCACCGGCCTGGCGCAACTGACCGAGGGCCTGCTCAAGGCCGGCTTCAGCCACGCACAAATTGCCGCGATCATGGGCGGCAACGTGCAGCGCCTGCTGCTTGCCAGCCTGCCCGAAAATTGAGTAAAACCGCCCAAATGCCGCCATCCGGCGCGGTACTTCGCCGCGCCGGCTTCTTGCTTTACACTGGCGGCCGTTCACTCCTTAACCAATTGACGAGATGACCGTGCTCAAAGCACTCAAGAAAATGTTCGGCAAAGCCGAGGGCGAACAGCCCAGCCCCGCAAGCCCACCCGCAACGCCTCGCGCCAAGGATGCCAGCGAAAATCCCAGCCGCAGTGCCCAGGCGCAGCCGGTGGCCCCCAGCCCAGCTGCCAGCCCGACCGCCCAGGCGGATAAACCCGCGCGTAGCAGCGCGGAGAAAAAGCCGCGGCGCGAACGCCCGGCCAAGCCCGTAGACACCTGGAAACTGGAAGACTTCAAGGTCGAACCAGCCGCAGGCAAGACCCGCTTCCACGACTTCAAGCTCTCCCCCGAGCTGATGCACGCCATTCATGATCTCGGCTTCCCCTACTGCACACCGATCCAGGCCGGCGTGCTGGGTTACACCCTGAGTGGCCGCGACGCCATCGGCCGCGCCCAGACCGGCACCGGCAAGACCGCCGCCTTCCTGATCTCGATCATCACCCAGCTGTTGCAGACCCCGCCGCCGAAAGAGCGCTATATGGGCGAACCGCGGGCGCTGATCATCGCGCCGACCCGCGAGCTGGTGGTGCAGATCGCCAAGGACGCCGCCGACCTGACCAAGTACACCGGCCTCAACGTCATGCAGTTCGTTGGCGGCATGGACTTCGACAAACAGCTCAAGCAGCTCGAATCGCGCTTCTGCGACATCCTGGTGGCCACCCCGGGCCGCCTGCTGGACTTCAACCAGCGCGGCGAAGTGCACCTGGATATGGTCGAGGTGATGGTGCTGGACGAAGCTGACCGCATGCTCGACATGGGCTTTATCCCCCAGGTCCGCCAGATCATCCGCCAGACCCCGCCCAAGGGCGAACGCCAGACCCTGCTGTTCTCCGCCACCTTTACCGAGGACGTGATGAACCTGGCGCGGCAGTGGACGGTCGACCCGGCCATAGTCGAGATCGAGCCGGAAAACGTCGCCAGCGACACGGTGGAGCAGCACGTCTATGCCGTGGCCGGCAGCGACAAGTACAAGCTGCTGTACAACCTGATCACCCAGAACGACTGGATCCGCGTGATGGTCTTCGCCAACCGCAAGGACGAAGTGCGGCGCATCGAAGAACGCCTGACCCGCGACGGCATCAGCGCCGTGCAGATGTCCGGCGACGTGCCGCAGCACAAGCGGATCAAGACCCTGGAAGGCTTCCGCGAGGGCAAGATCCGCGTGATGGTGGCCACCGACGTGGCCGGCCGCGGCATCCATGTCGACGCGATCAGCCACGTGATCAACTTCACCCTGCCGGAAACCCCGGACGACTACGTGCACCGCATCGGTCGTACCGGCCGCGCCGGCAGCAGCGGCACCTCGATCAGCTTCGCCGGCGAAGACGACGCCTACGCCCTGCCAGCCATCGAAGCCCTGCTGGGACGCAAGATCACCTGCGAAATGCCGCCGGATGAGCTGCTCAAGCCGGTACCGCGCAAGCACTAAGCCCGCGCTAGAAAAACAAAAGGCGAAGCCCAGTGGGCTTCGCCTTTTTATTTGCAGCCACCGCAGCCTTGAGACGCTGCGCCGCCCCCGTAGGGTGCGCCATGCGCACCAACGCCCCGCAACGGCCGGTGCGCACGGCGCACCCTACTTAAAGTAGCGCGCCCGCACCGCCGCCACCGTCGCCTCGCGCAGCAGGCCGATAAACAGCTGCTCCACATCCGTCAGCAGCTGGTTTTCCGGGGTGACCAGGTACACCTCGTTGACCGGCAGCTCATCGTAGGGCGGCAGCTGGAACAGCAGCTTCTGCGCCACAAAGGGCTTGGCCCCTTCCACCGTCAGGGCGCCGAAGCCGAGGCCGGCGAGGATCAGCCGGCGCACTTCCTCCTCGTTGGGCGACACCGCCACCAGACGGCCCCAGAACTGCTGCTGGGTGCGCACCGAGTTGACCGCGCTCAGGCCCTCGCCGGGCTGGTCGCTCTCGAAGGAGACATAGGCCAGGCCGCGCAGATCCGCGGCGGTCAGATCTGCGCGGCCGAACAGCGGGTGGCGCGGGCCACAGTAGAAGGCCATCTGCTCATAGCCGATCAGGTCGAAGTGCAGGCCGGTCTGGGCAGTCTTCTTGTTACTGATGCCGATATGCAGGCTGCCCCGGGCCACCGCGTCGACTATATCGGCGCTGGGCTGTGAGCTGAGGCTGATCAGTACATTGGGATAGAGGCGGTGGAACTGCGTCAGGCTGTCGTCGAAGGGCTGGCAGCTGACATGGCTGGCGACCTGGATATGCAGCTCGCCGAGCACCGCACCGGCCTCGCCGGCGTATTGCTCGGCCATCTTGTCGATGATGCTGCCGGCCGAGGAAATGTACTCGTAGACCCGCAAGCCCTGCTCGGTGAGGGAGAACATACCCTTCTTGCGCTGGATCAGGCGCATGCCCAGGTGTTCTTCCAGACGCTTCAAGGCATTGCTGACGCTGGGCTGGCTGAGCGACAGCTTGCGCGCAGCGCCCGTGATGCTGCTTTCCTCGACTATCACCAGAAAGGTGTACAGCAGATTCCAGTCCAGGTTGCGCAGCAGGCGCTCGCGGGGCGACAGCATGATCGGTGGTTCTCCCAGGCAGGCCGTCATCTCGGCCACTCCGGGGGCAACAGTGCACCGCGCACAACACCTAACGCAAGGCTATAAGGCCATCGAGTCTCGTAGGGTGCGCCCTGCGCACCGGCAATCCGTAACCGGCTGGTGCGCACGGCACACCCTACTACCTGGAACTCAGTCCAGATCATAAGCCAACAGGTCGGCGTACTCGCCACGGCGGCGGATCAGGCGGCTGCCCTGCTGCAGGTCCACCAGCACCGCGGCGGCGGACTGGCGACCGCAGTACTGGCTCATCATTTCCAGGGCGTAGGCACCGACGTCCAGCAGGGCGATCACATCGCCCATGGCGGTGGCCGCCGGCAGCTCGCGCAGATTCGGCTGATGCACCAGCACCTGCTCCAGCACCGCG
>DASUOY010000508.1:0-6560 GCA_036276395.1 Pseudomonas sp. | reverse complement strand
CAGCAGGGTACCCTCCCGGGGAATGCGGTAGTGCAGGCTGTGAGTCTTGCCCGCCTCGGCGGCCTGGGCCGCGGCGATCGACACGTTGCCGTTCCAGGACATCGCCAGGCAGGTATCGCCATTGGCCAGGTCGTTGATATTGCGGTCGTTGTCGAAGTAGCGAATGGACGGGCGCACCTTGGCCAGGTGCGCCTCGGCCAGTTTCAGGTCATCCAGGCTCTGCTTGTTGATATCCAGCCCCAGGTAGCGGAACGCCGCGGCGAACACCTCGTTGGGGTCGTTGAGGTAACTCACCCCGCAATCGGCGAAGCGCGACACCACCTGGGGATCGAGCAACATCGCCCAGCTGTCGGTCGGCGCATCCGCCATGCGCGTGGCTATGGCCTGCTGCTGGTAACCGATACCGGTGGTGCCCCAGGCATAGATGCCGGCATAGCGGTTGCCCGGGTCGAAGGCGGCCATATGGCCGACGAACTCGGCATCCAGCCCGGTGAAATGCGGCAGCCTGGCTTTATCCAGCGGCTGCAGCGCGCCGCTGGCGATGGCCCGGCTGAGGTGCTGGCCGGCGGTCAGCACCAGATCGTAGCCACTACGACCGGTCAGCAGCTTGGTTTCGACGGTTTCCAGCGAGTCGAAGTGATCGACCACCACGCGCACACCGCTCTGCTCCTCGAAGCGGCTCAAGGTATCGGGAGCCATATACTCGCTCCAGATATACAGGTTGACCTGGGGTTTGCCGGTTTCGGCCTGGGCGGCCAGGCTGGCGAGCCCAAGGCCCATGGCGACAAGCAGAGGATGCACGGACATGGCGAATCTCCTTAGGCGCGTGGCGCGGCGTATTGCGGCATGGTGATGCAGGCGACGTTGCCGCCACCGAGGAGGATTTCCCGCGAGTTCTCGATACCTATGATGCGGTGCTTGGGGAACAGCTCGGCCAGGGTGGCCTGGGCCACGCGATCATTGGGGTCATTGAACAGCGGCACGACTATGGCCGAGTTGCCGGCGTAGTAGTTGATATAGGAGGCGCAGATCTGCGTGCCGGCCTGGCGGGTATGGGTGGCGTCGTCCTGGTCGAGGCCCTCGGCCTCCTCCGCCGTCCACTCCAGCACCCGCGGTTGCGGCAGCTTGTGCACCTCAAGCTCACGACCACGAGCGTCGCGGGTGCTGCGCAGGATGTCGTAGGCCTCCTGGTAGATTTCCCACTGCGGGTCGTTGCGGTCATCGGTCCACTGCTGCACCACCACGCCGGGGCGCACGAAGCAGGCCAGGTCGTCGATATGGCCATCGGTTTCGTCGAACTTGCAGCCGCGCGGCAGCCAGATCACCTGCTCGGCGCCCAGGTAATCGGACAGCCTGCGGGTCATCTCGTCCTTGCCCAGGTGAGCGTTGCGGTTGCGGTTGAGCAGGCACTGCTCGGTGGTCAGCAGGGTGCGCTGGCCATCGGTCTGGATACCGCCCATTTCGGCGATAAAGGGCGCGCGGTAGCGATCGAAGCCTTCGATCTCGAGGATCTTCTGGGCGATCTGGTCGTCCTTGTCCCAGGGGTAGTAGAGGCCGCCATCCAGACCGCCATAGGCGTTGAACTCGAAGTCCACGCCGCGCACCTCGCCACTGTCGTCATTGACCAGAAAGGCCGGGCCGCTGTCGCGGAACCAGGTGTCGTTACAGGTCATCTCCACCACCCGCACATAGGCCGGCAGCTGGCGCCGGGCGTTGGCGTACTGGCTGGCCGAGGCGCACACGGTGACCGGCTCGCTGCTGGCAATGGCCGTGACGATATCGACCCAGACCTTCTGCGCCGGCTTGGCGCCATTGCGCCACACATCCGTGCGCTCCGGCCAGCCGAGCCAGCAGCCGGCCTTGGGCTCGAACTCGCCGGGCAGGCGGAAGCCGTCGGCCTTGGGGATGGAAGTCAGGGAACGTGCCATGGGTACACCTCGTTTATGCAGGAGAGATGTACGCACAGTACGCGGCGCCCGAGGCCGGCTTCCAATGACGATTATTGCGCGATAGCTGAATTCAATTCACAGATCGACGAGCTGATCAGTGAACCATTCAACGAACTGCTCCACCGCCGGTTTCTCCAGGCGAATTCGCTCGCAGACCAGCGCGTATTGCCCCAGGGACGCCACGCTGGCGCTGAAGGGGCGCACCAGACGGCCGGCGGCCAGGTCCTCGGCGGCGGTCAGATTGTCACCCATGGCCACCCCCTGGCCTTGCGCGGCCGCCTCCAGGGTCAGGCCGGCATGCCCCAGATAGAGGTGGCGCACCGGCTGGATATCGCCGGCATGGCTGGTCAGCCAGGCGGTCCAGGTCTTGCCGTCCTGGTCGTCGTGCAGCAGGCAGTGGCGGGCCAGATCCCGGGGATGCTTGAGCGCGCCCTGGTTGAACAGCCTGGGGCTGCATACCGGAAAGAACTGCAGGGTCGGCAGCGGCCGCACAAAATAGGTGCTGGCATCCTCAGGGCCGGTGCCATAGGTGATCGCCAGGTCGATCTCCGGCCCCGGCACGCAGGCCTCCAGCGGTTGCTCGTGCAGGTGCAGGGTGATCTGCGGGTGGCGCGCACTGAAATCGGCCAGGCGGCTGACCAGCCATTTCTGCGCCAGCTCGGCGGTGACCGCGACCCGCACCACGGCCTGGGAGCCGGGGTCGCGCAACTCGTCACAGGCATCCAGAATCAGCTCGAAGGCCTGCTGCAAACGCTGCAACAGACGCTGCGCCGCCGGTGTGGGGCTGACCTGGCGGCCTTCGCGAACGAACAAGGGCGTGCCCAGTTGTTCTTCCAGCTGGCGAATCTGGTGGCTGACGGCGCTGTCGGTGACGCACAGCTCGCTGGCCGCGCGGCCGAAATGGGCATGGCGCGCCGCGCACTCGAAGGTGCGCAACGCGGTAAGGGACGGCAGACGGCGCATGGAGGCTCCTGATTCGGGCAACTGCCGCGCATGCTTACCGAGGGCGTGCTTTAACGCAACAGCGCAGTATCCAGCACCTCAGACGGGCCACCCATAACGTTCTCGCTGATCTCGATAAAGTCCTGGGTCGACGCCTTGCCCACGCGCATCAGGCCACGGGTCACGTCGTCCAGCGAGCGCGGCTGGCTGCTGTCCTTGGTGGCCTGGCGGATTTCCCGATCCAGTTCCTGCAGCAGCAATACCGCCCGCGCCGTCACCGGCCCACTGGCGCTGCTGGTGCGCAGGCTTTTCACCGGTTTGCTCCAGCCGATCAACTGCTCACGGATCTTCTGGTAGCGCTCTTCGCTAAGGCCACCGGCGCGGCGCATCAGTTCGATGGCGTAGTACTCGGCCAGGCCCTCGGTGATCCAGTCGCTGCGATCGCGGGCCCGGATGCGGCCGAATACGTGCACCAACTCATGCACCAGGGAGCTGGTGCCGTTCTCGCTGACCAGCGGGCGATCGCTGTGCATGTAGTAGGAGTTGGTCGCCGACAGGCCGCCGCGCCACATGGGGTCGCCGCCACCGACTATCAGCAGCTTGGCCGGATCACGCGGAAACACGCCCTGGATTTCCGGCCAGACGAAGGTCAGCAGGGTAAGGATATCCATGCGGCGCATGCCCTCGCCCACCGGCGCGGCAATGCTCAGATCGGTTTCACCCAGCTTGGCCCGCCGGGTACCGACCTTGCCGGCGACTATCCAGCCGGTCGGCCGGTCGAACTTGCGCAGCGGGTTGTCGATACGGAACTTGTGCTTGCCGATCCGCGGCCAGCCGGTTTCCACGCTCTTCCAGCCGTCCGGCAGATCGAACTGCAGCCGCGCCACCAGCTCGGTGCCCACCTCCTGGCGCAGCTCCACCGCCGGCACCAGATCATCGCCACGCAGCAACGCCCAGTCTGGCGTCATGCGCGCGTCGAAGCGCCCGGAGCTGCGCTCATGGTTGATGCGCACCCGGTAGCTCAATGTGCTTTTGCCCTTGCCCGGCAGCCACACGGCTTTTTGCGCACTCTCCTGCTGCCATTCACCATCGGCGGCGAAGTCGCTGTAGGCGCCCTCCTCGCCGAGATTGAAGGTCAGACCATAAATCAGCGTGGCATCGGCCAGGGTCAGGCTGACTTCGGCCTGGTCCCTGTCCGGGAGAAATTTCACCCGGTAATCCAGATCGATTTTCTGCGCCGCCCACAGGGGCGCGCAAAGGCTTAGCGAAGCAATCAACAACAGGTGGCGAATCATCGGCACGGCTCCCAAAAGATCAGCGGCGATCATGGCATAGATAAGCTAGGCAAAGGGGCACAGAGCCTGGGCGGCTCGGACTTAGCCGGCACGGAAGATCATGTGATCCTCCCAGTCATCCTCGGCCACGCTGTTTTCGCTGAGCATGCGCCCGGCCTGGGAAATGCGCTGCTTGTGCACCTGCTCGCGGTCGCCGCAGACCAGATGGTGCCAGAGCAGCAGGTCCTTGCCCTCGCTGACCAGGCGATAGGCGCAGGTCGGCGGCAGCCACTGAAACTGGTCGGCCTGAGCCGGGGTGAGCTGGATGCAATCGGGCACGAACTGACGCCGGTTGCTGTAGTCGGTGCAGCGGCAGGTATCCAGATCCAGCAGTTTGCAGGCGATACGGGTGTAATAAACGCTGCCGTCGTCCTCATCCTCGAGCTTTTGCAGGCAGCACAGACCGCAGCCATCGCACAGCGACTCCCACTCGTCCTGATCCAGCTGTTCGAGGGTTTTGCGTTTCCAGAAGGGTTCGACTTTGGCGGCCATGGCAAGGGTACGGTGAGGGGCGAAAAGGCCGGCAGTCTAGCGGCTGGGCCAGCGGCGGCCAAGGCCGGCATGCCGAATGGTCAATTAATAACCACGGGCAAAGTCCACCAGGCCGCGCAACTCGCCGCCGGCTCGCCAGCGCGCCAGGTTGTCGAGGAACAGTTGCACCAGCAGGCCGGGATCGGTGGGCGCCGAGCTGTGGCCGGTGAGCAGCAGGCGCGGCGCGCTCCAGAAACCATGGCCGGCCGGCAAGGGTTCCTCGCGGCACACATCGATCACCGCGCCAGCCAGCTGGCCCTGCTCCAGCGCGGCGAGCAGATCGGCATCGACCACCGCCACGCCGCGGCCGGCATTGATAAACAGCGCACTGGGCTTGCAGCAGGCAAACAGCGCGGCGTTATAGATATCGCGGGTGGCCGGGGTATCCGGCAGCAGGTTGATCAGGTAATCGGCCTCGCCTGCCAGGCGCGGCAAGGCATCGAGCCCGGCCACCTGGCGAAACGGCGGCAACTGCCGCGGGCTGCTGGCCACCCCAGTCAGCTCGATGCCGAAAGCGGCGAGAAACTGCGCCACGCTCAGGCCGATATCGCCGCTGCCGACAATCAGCGCCTTGCGCCCGACCAGGCTGCGCGGCAGGCGATTGTCCCAACGCTGCTCGACCTGGGCGGCCAGGCGCGCGAACAGTTGCCGCTCATGGGCCAGCAGATGGCACAAGACATACTCGGCCATCACCTGCCCGAAAATGCCCACCGCGCGGGTCAGTGAGTAGTCCCTGGGCAGATCGGCGGCCAGCAGCGGCGTAATCCCGGCCCAGGTCGATTGCAGCCACTGCGGTTTATGGCCCTGGCGCAGCAAGGCGGCGAGCAGGTCCGGCTGGCCCAGCCATAGCGGGCAGCTGGCGGCGTATTCGGCTAACTCATCGGGGCGAGCGCTGCCGCACAGTTCCAGCTCAGGAGCCTGCTGGCGCAGCAGCTCGGCATACAGGGCATGCTCGCTTTCACCTATCAGCAGGCGCACAGGCTGTTCAGCAGGGCGGCGCATGGCGTTTACATCGGGTCGTTGCGACGCAGCAACTCATCCGGCAGGTGCTCGATATATTCATCTTCCGGTGGCGGCATCTGCAGGTGGTAGCCCTGCTCGTCGAGGTTGGCCAGCACCTTGTGGATATCCTCGCGAGCCAGTTCGCGCTCGGGGGTGAGAACCAGCTCAAAGGCCAGGGCCGGCGGGCCAAAGGCCGTCAGCAGGTTTTCCGGCACGCGCTTGAGGCCATCGCTGCGCAGCACATAGAGGTACATCTCATTCTTGCGCGGGCTTTTGTAGATCGAGCAGATACGTTTCACGCTGACTCTCCGGTTGCAGCCAGGCAATCGAGCAGCGCCTGACCCATCAATTCACGCCGCCAGCCGCGCAGCGACTCCGGCAGCTGGTACGGCCCCTTGGGATAACCCGTCTTCAACAGGGCTTCGAGGGTTTTCTTGCGCAGCATCAGCTCGGGGGCGATGTTCAGGCGCTCACCTTCGCGCTGGCCGATGGCGCGCAGTTTTTTCAGCAGCCCCGCGGCCTCCAGCGGCAAGGGCTCGGGCAACGCTTCGGGCCAATCGGCTGGCGGGGTGGCCGCGGCCTGCTTGATCAGCTGCAGAAGAAACTCGCCATCCTGGCGCACGGTTTTCGGGTGCATATCCTCGACCCGCGCCAGGCTCACCAGGTTGTCCGGCTGAGTGCGTGCCAGTGGCCACAGCGAATGCTCGCGCAGCACCCGGTTGCGCGGCTGGTTGCGCACTCGCGCCTGCAATTCGCGCCAGGCGCACAGCGCCTGCAACACAGCAAGCTGCTGGCGCGACAG
>DASUOY010000507.1:0-2506 GCA_036276395.1 Pseudomonas sp. | reverse complement strand
GGGCGCAGCTGCTATGACAGAGGGGCCAAGCGCGAACTGATCGAAGCGAGCCTGCGGCCAGGAGTTTCGGTGGCGGGCATGGCCTTGCGGCATGGAATCAATGCCAATTTGCTGCGCACCTGGATCCGCCGCTATCGGCTCGGACGCGATGAGCGGCTGGCCGCCGGCGGACCGGCAGCGCCGGCGCAGTTGTCGGCCCCGGCCTTCGTGCCGGTGGTGCCGGCCAAGAGCGCGGTGAAGGCCGGCCGATCGCGCATGGAGGCGTTGCTACCCAACGGCGTGCGGCTCGATTTGAGCCAGGTGGTCCCTGATGAACTGCCCGGGATCCTGCGTCTGTTCTGCGAGCTGCCATGTTCCGGTCCGACGCCGGGCTGAAGGTCTTCCTGCACCGTGAGGCCGTCGACGGGCGCAAGAGCATCAACGGTCTGGCGCTGCTCGTGGAGAGCCAACTGGGGCTCGATCCCTTCGCGCCGGCCGTCTATGTGTTCAGCAACCGGCGGCGCGACCGCATCAAGCTGCTGCTGTGGGAGCGCAATGGGTACTGGTTGCTGCTGAAACGCCTGGAGGCCGACCGCTTCGTGTGGCCCAAGGAGGCGGCGGTGGTGGAACTGACCGTGGAGCAGTTGCACTGGCTGCTCGAAGGCATCGATCTATCGGCGATGCGCACCCACCCCGAACGCAAATATCATCGGGTGGGGTGAACGAGGATACCTATTGCGGGTCAAAGCCGGCGATGCCCAACGTGACCCTGAGCGCCGAAGAGTTCAACGCCCTCATCGCCGAGCGCGATGCGCTGCGGGGCGAACTGCAGGTGGTGAAGGTCGAGCGCGATCTCCTGCAGGAGAAGCTCAAGGCCTACCTGCGCAAGCTCTTCGCCGCCAAGAGTGAAGCCCGCGGCAGCGACCAGGCCGATCTTTTTTTGAACGAGGCCGAAGCCCTGGCGGCGGGCCCCGACAGCGCCCCCGCGCAGGAGGACGCGGCGACCGAGAGCATCACCGTCGTCGGCCATCAGCGCGTCAAGCGGGGACGCCGGCCCCTCGATCCGGCCCTGCCGCGCGAGATCGTTCGGCACGAGCTGCCCGAGTCCGAGCGCCTGTGCCCGCATGATGGGGCGACCCTGGTCGAGATCGGCGTCGAAACCAGCGAGCAGTTGGACATCATTCCCCAGCAGGTGCGGGTGATCCAGCACCAGCGGGTCAAATACGCCTGCCCCTGCTGCGACCAGTCGATCAAGGTGAGCCCGGCGCCGGCGCGCCTCATCCCCAAGGGGCTGCTCACGGAATCAGCCCTGGCCTGGGTCACCACCAGCAAATACCAGGACGCCCTGCCCCTATACCGCCTGGCGGCGCTGGTGGGGCGCTTCGGCGGGGATCTGTCGCGCAACACCCTGGCCGCCAGCGTGGTGCGGGTGGGCGAGGCGGTGCAGCCGATCATCAATCTGCTGCGCGATCACCTGCTCGATGCCGACCTGATTTACGGCGACGAGACGGTCATCCAGGTATTGAAGGAACCGGGCCGAGCGGCTCAGACGAAAAGTTATCTCTGGGCCCAGATGAACGGCACGGGTCCGCCGGTACGCCTATTCAGCTACCGTCCGTCGCGCAGCACGGCCACGGCCGCGGCCCTCCATGCGGGGGTCAAACCCGGGGCGGTGCTCATGACCGACGGCTACGAGCCCTACAACGAAGTGGCGCGAGCCAATCGTCTCGTCCATCTCGGATGCTGGGCCCATGCCCGTCGTTACCTGGTGGAGGCCGAGCAGAGCCTCCCCAAGGAGCGGCGCGCCGACCACCCGGTGACGGGATTGCTCACCCGCATCGGACGGCTGTTCGCCGTCGAGGCCCAGGCGCAGGCGGCTGCGATGACCCCCGAGGCGCGCCAGCGGCTGCGCGATGCGCACAGCCGGCCGCTCCTGGCTGAAATCGAGGATCTGCTGCTGCGCCAGTTGCACACGGTGCTGCCGCAGAGCCTGTTCGGCAAGGCACTGCACTACCTGCACGGGCAGTGGCCAAAGCTGATCCGCTACCTCGACAACGGCGCCTGGCCGATCTCGAACAACGCCTGCGAGAATGCAATTCGACCCTTCGTCGTCGGCAGACGCAACTGGCTCTTCTGCGACACGGTGGGTGGGGCAAACGCCAGCGCCAATCTCTATTCGCTGATCGAAACCTGCAAGGCCAACGGCGTCGACGCCTATCACTACCTGACCGCGCTGTTCAAAGCGCTGCCACACGCCAAGAGCGCCGACGACTTCGAGGCCCTGCTGCCCTGGCGCCTGATGCCGGCCACAGCCACCTGACCTGCATTCCGCGTTACCCGTTCAAAATCATGACGGCACCGTCAAGGGCGCCGTCAATTGATCGCTTACGGAGTACCAGTCGGGCTTGTGAAACTTGCGTACTTCGACCCCTGCCGCCTCCATGGTAGCGAGATGCGTCGGGTCCATCTTGTTGCTGCCGACCCAGTCGAGCAGCACATGCACCTTGACGCCGGCGCGGGCCCGTTC
>DASUOY010000506.1:0-2643 GCA_036276395.1 Pseudomonas sp. | reverse complement strand
TGTCATCACCAGCAAAGGGAGCATTCTTTATGCGCAAACCACGGCTAGCGCTGCCTCTGGCACTGCTGTGTTTCAGCCAGCTGGCTCATGCCGCCGGCCCGCTGCCTGAGGATGTGGCGAAATTTATCGAGCGCCGCGATCTGTGCGATCACTTTCGCGGCGAAGAACCTTACGACCAGGAGAGGAAGGCATTTCTCGACAAGAGCATCAATGCCTCATGCCCCGGCACCGACCAGGAACTGGCCGGCTTGCGCGCGAAATACAAGCACGATGCGGCGATACTCGAACATCTCGCGCCCTATGCCAGCGCCATAGAACACTGACGACTCGTCCCCGGCTGGGCACAGGGCGACACGCTTAGTGGCGCCGGCCTCACTCGGCCATGGGCATCTTCATCATGTGCGCCTGCTGATCCATCATCTGCATCATCATGTCCATCATTTGCTGCATGTCCATGCCTTTGCCTTCCTGGCCGTCATGCATGCCCATTCCCTGAGCATGCTGGTGCATCATGCGCATGCCCTTATGCATAGCGGCCATGCCTTCCTGCATGGCCGCATGGCGTTCGGCCGGGGTGGCGGCCGCCGCGGCCTTGGCGTGGGCGGCCTGCATCTTCTGCATCTGCTCGGCCATGGCCTGCTTATGCATGGACATGCCTGTGGCATTGCCCTGAGCCGGCGCGCTTGACGCCGGGTGGTGCGGGTTGGCGCAGGCGGTGAGCAAGGCGAAGCCGAGCAGCAGGGCCAGGCGTAGCGGGGTTGAGTGCTTGTGCATGGTTATCTCCAGAACAGCTTGCAACAGCGCCTAAGCGCGCGGGGTCGATTCACCATAGCCCGGCTCGACTGGCCGCCCTTGACCTAGATCAAGGCCTACCGATCCACCCGTTCCAATTGCGCCCGTTCATAGCGCGGGTAGAGATGGCTGACGCTGCGGATCAGCTCATAGCGGCTCAGGCTGACCCCGGCAAAGCGCGCCGGAATGGGGCTGCGGATCAGCTCGTTCATCTCCGCGCCCTGCTCCGCGCCGCGGCGCAGCAGTTGGTCGAGCCAGCCCAGGTAATCGCGCATCTGCACGAAGGGCGCGTTATCCCGGGCGATGGGGCCGTGGCCGGGCACGATCTGCTGCCAGGGCAGCGCCTGCAGCTGCGCAAGATCGGCCAGCCATATATCCAGCCCCGGCGTGCCCGGGGTGGTCAGGGCGCGCTGGTAGAACAGCAGGTCGCCGGCGAACAGCACGCCGCTGCGCTCATCGAAGATCGCCAGGTCGGCGCCGCTATGGCCGCGCAGCGCCAGCAGGCGCAGGCGCCGCTGCCCGATCTGCAACTCGCCGGCCTGCAGGGTCTGGGTTGGCAGCAGCAGTTCGGTGCCGCGCATCCAGTCGCCCACCAGGCGGTACATGTTCTCCGTCAGGGCCTCGCCCTGCTCGCGCAGCAGGTCGTGGGTGCCGGCCAGGGCGGCGATCGGCACATCGCTAAAGGCCTGGTTGCCCAGCACATGGTCGGGGTGATGGTGGGTCAGCAGCAGTTGCAGCACCGGCTTGCCGGTGGTCTGCTCGATCACCCGGCGCAGGGCCTCGCCGTAACGCCGCGAGGGCCCGCTATCGATCACCAGCACGCCGTCGTCCGTCTCGATAAAGCCGATATTGACGATATTGCCGCCATTGGCCTGGGCGAAGTTGTCGGTGCTGCCTTCCAGCAGCCAGACGCCTTCGGCGATCTGCCGGGGTTGCAGGTCATAGCTCAACTCGGCCTGAGCCGGCCCCATCGCCAGGCCCAGCCATACAATGATCCAACGCATCCTATCCCCCGTCGGGTGCGCCGAGCGCACCAGCAGCCTAGAACGGTGCGCACGGCGCACCCTACATGCATTCAGAACGCCGCCTGAAACTCGTTGCCGTTGTTATCGCGCAGCCACAGTTCGGCGGCCTGGTCGTCCTGCAGGTCGAGGCTCAGGGTCGGGTTCTCGCTGACCGAGGGGAACAGCGCCAGGCTTGCCAGCACCTGGCCGGCGCTGCCGCGCAGTTCGGCCGCCTCGATAAAGAACTCCGGGATGCCGCCGACCAGGCCGTTGTCCATCGGGTGGGCCACCTGCAGGCGCAAGCGGCTCAACTCGCCACGGGCAAAGCGCTTGCCCAGCACCTGGCCCAGGCGTTCCTCCCAGCCGGCCTCGGCGCGCACCACGCTGGGCGCCGTGCAACCGCCGCCGGCGGCGTCCACCCGGGCCGAGCCGATATGCCAGCGGCCATCGCGGGTCAGCACCGCGGCGCGGATCGGCGTGGCCTGCTCGACGCGGATGCGTACGGCCAGGCGCGGGGCAACCCGGGCGCCGGGCTTGAAGTCGAAGATCTGCGCAATCGGATTGAGCTCGGCCCAGGCCAGGATGCGCACCACGTCGCCTGCGTAGGCACTGGCATCGACCTCGATTGGCACCTGGCGGGAATCTTCGGCAAAGGGCGGCACCCGCACCTCGATCCGCGCATCGAAATCCACTGGCGCGCCCCCCAGCAGGCGGGCGTGGTGGTAGCTCCACATCGGCGAGTCGAGGGGGTCGTTCGTGCCCGCCCAGCTGTCCCAGGGCAGGGCCAGCACCGCCAGCAGCAGGTAGCAACGCCAATCCAGGTCCATCGGCCACCTCCAGGTGCGGC
>DASUOY010000505.1:0-9694 GCA_036276395.1 Pseudomonas sp. | reverse complement strand
TATTCATGCAGCAGTCTCCGTAGAACGTTTTACGATCTCGCGAGCTAGAGCCATGCAAGGCAAGAACAGGCGAGGATGCGGAGTTTACGAGCTGTAAATGAGCACTACTCGCTTCGCTCGCCCTTCGGGCCGCGCTGAAGCGCGTTAGCCGCAAGCAGCTTGCCGAGCCTGTTCTTAACGCAGCAGGGCCGACGCGCAGCAGATCGTAAACTCGTTCTTATTCGATGATATCGCCGCGCAGCAGATACTTGGCCACCGCCACCGTGCCGATAAAGCCCATGACCGCGATCAGCAGGGCCGCCTCGAAGTACAGGTCCGAGCCCAACCAGATACCGAACAGCACCAGCAAGGCGATGGCGTTGATATACAGGGTATCCAGCGCCAGGATGCGGTCGGGCAGGTCCGGCCCCTTGATCAGCCGCGCGACGGTAAGGACCAGCGCCAGGCCCATGATCACCAGGCACAGCGGAATCACGTAGGCGAGCATGTGAACACCTCCAGCAGCGGCGCTTCGTAGCGGCTCTTGATCTCTGCCACCAGGGCATCGGCATCGGCCACATCCAGGCCATGCACCAGCAGGGTCTTGCGGTCATCGCTGAGATCGGCGGAAACCGTGCCCGGGGTCAGGGATATGATGCTGGCGAGCATGGTCAGGGCCAGTTCGTCTTCCAGCAGCATAGGGATTTCCACAAAGGTCGGGCGCAGCTTGTCGGTCGGGCCGAGGATCAGCTTGGCCACCTGCACATTGGCCACCACGATATCGCCGAGGATGCGCAGCAAGAACAGGCACAGCTTCAGCGGCTTGTGCACCCGTGGCGGGTTGATCCAGAACACCTGGGTCAGCAGCGGAATCAACCAGCCCAGCAAGGCGCCCAGCAGCCAATGGCCCAGGCTCAAATCATTGACCAACAGCAGCCAGACCAGCAACAGACAAAGGCTGAGCATGGGCTGGGGCAACCAGCGACGGGCCTTCACGGGGCACCTCCCGGCAGGACGATCTGTCGATACAGCTGCAGATCATGCAGCTGGCTGGCGGTCGCCTCGACATAGTTCAGGATCGGCGCGGCCAGCACCATCAGCAGCGGGCTGAGCAGCAACAGCGCCATGCAGGCCAGCAGCCGCCCATAATCCAGCTCGGCGCTGTCCAGCTGGCTGCGCCCCACCCGCCAGAACAGCGTGCTGCCGGCGCGGCTCAAGGCAATCAGAATCAGCAGGCCGCCGCCCAGCACCAGGGGCCACAGCAGCAGCGCCTGCAGTCCTGGCTCCAGCGCACGCAGCAAGAGCAACTTGCCGACAAAGCCGGAGAGCGGCGGCAAGCCGGCCACCGCGATGGCGCCGACAAAGAACAGCCCGCCGAGCACGTGGGGGTTCTGCAGGGCCGCGCCTTGCACCAGCTGGGTATCGTCCTCGCCGCGCTGGCGGGCGATCAGGTCGGCCAGGAGGAACAGGCCGCCGGCTATCCAGGTGCTGTGGATCAGGTAATACAGCGCCGCCGCCAGGGCTTGCTCGCTGCCGATGGCGATACCCGCGAGCAAGGTGCCCACCGACACCACCACCAGATAGGCCAGCAGGCCATGCAGGCTAGCGGCGGCCAGCGCGCCGACCACACCCAGGGCCAGGGTCAGCAGGGCCACGGGCCAGAGCCAGGCATCGGCCATATTGGCCAGGCTGCCCGCGTCGTCACCGAAGATCAGCGTGTACACCCGCACTATCGAATACAGCCCCACCTTGGTCATGATGGCAAACAGCGCGGCCACCGGCGCGGTGGCGGCGGCATAGGCCCTGGGCAACCAGAAATACAGCGGTAAAAAGGCCGCCTTGAGGCCGAACACCACCAACAGCAGCAACCCGGCGGCACCCAGCAGCGGGGCCTGATCGGGGCCGGCAGCGGCCACCTTGATGGCCAGATCCGCCATATTCAGGGTGCCGCTGATGCCATAGAGCACGCCCACGGCGATCAAGAAAAAAGCCGAGCCCACCAGATTGAGCACCACATAGTGCAAACCGGCGCGCACCCGCTCGCGGCCACCGCCGTGCAGCAACAGCGCGTAGGAGGCGATCAGCAGAATCTCGAAAAATACGAACAGGTTGAACAGGTCGCCGGTGAGAAAGGCGCCGTTGATGCCCATCAACTGGAACTGGAACAGGGCATGGAAGTTGTGCCCGCGCTCATCGTCGCCGCGCACCCCATACAGCAGGGCGAAGCAGCCAAGCACCGCAGTGACCACCAGCATCAGCGCGCTGAGGCGATCGAGCAGCAGGATAATGCCGAACGGCGCCGACCAGTTGCCGGCGGCATACACATGCAACCCGCCCTGGTCGGCCAGCCACAGCAGGTAGCCGCTCAGCGGCACCAGCAGCAGCGCGGCGCCCAGCGAC
Organism: Pseudomonas sp.; assembly: GCA_036276395.1. Lineage (GTDB taxonomy): Bacteria > Pseudomonadota > Gammaproteobacteria > Pseudomonadales > Pseudomonadaceae > Aquipseudomonas. Next base: position 7,315 of record DASUOY010000505.1, on the reverse strand, counting down.
AGGTAGCGCTTACACGCCAGGCTCAGGCGCGCGCCCACCAGCAGCAGGCTGCCGACAAACATCGGCAACAGAATCGGCAGGATCAAGGCATGATTCATCGGCCGGGCTCCTGGCCGTCGACATGGTCGGTCTGGGTTTCACCCACGCTACGCAGTGCCAGCACCACGACAAAGGCGGTCATGGCGAAGCCGATCACAATGGCGGTCAGCACCAGGGCCTGGGGCAGCGGGTCGGCGTAGACGGCGCCCTTGCCTATCACCGTCGAGGCGCCGGTCTGCAGGCGGCCCATGGCGAACAGGAACAGATTGACCGCATAGGAGATCAGGGTCAGGCCCATCACCACCGGAAAACTGCGCGCACGCAGCAGCAGATAGACGCCACTGGCGCTGAGAATGCCCAGGGTTACGGCGAATATGGCTTCCATCTCAAAGCACCTCCTGGCCGGTTTTGTCCTGGGTCAACTTGCCCAGGTTGGCGAGTATCAGCAGGGTCGCGCCGACAACCGTCAGGTACACCCCCAGGTCAAACAGCATGGCCGTGGCCAGCTCGATCTCGCCGATCAGCGGAATCTGGAAATGGCCGAAGGACGAAGTCAGGAACGGCCGTTCGAACAGCCAACTGCCCAATCCGGTCAAGCCGGCGATCAACACACCGAGCCCGGCCATGCGCTGGTAATTGAGGGGCAGGCGCGACTGGGTCCACTGCACGCCACTGGCGACGTATTGCAGGATCAAGGCCACGGCGGTGATCAGCCCGGCGATAAAACCGCCACCCGGCAGGTTATGCCCGCGCAGGAAGATAAATACGGAAATCAGCAGCGCCATGGGCAGCAGCACCCGCGACAGAGTGGCGAGAATCAGCGGGTGGCGATCCCGCGCCCAACTGCGCCCTTGCGCATCGGCGCGCGGCTGGAACAGGCGCAGCCCGTCGAGCAGGGCGAAGATGCCCACAGCGGCAATCGCCAGCACCGTGATTTCGCCCAGGGTATCGAAGCCGCGGAAGTCCACCAGAATCACGTTGACCACGTTGCTGCCACCGCCGCCCGCAACACTGTTGTCCAGGAAGAAACCGGCGATGCTGGTGTAGGGCCGGGTCAGCACGGCAAACACCAGCATGGCCACCATCACCCCGCTGCCGATGGCCAGGCTAAAGTCGCGCAGACCGCGCAGGCTGCTCGACTCCACGCGCGTCTGCGCCGGCAGGAAGAACAGCGCCAGCATCAGCAGGATGATGGTCACCACCTCCACCGATAGCTGGGTCAGGGCCAGATCCGGTGCCGAGTAGCGGGCAAAGGCCAGCGCCACCATCAAGCCGACCACGCTGAGCATCAGCAGCGACACCAGACGCTGACGATGGAACACCACTGTCGCCAACGCCGCCAGCGCCATGATGGCCAAGCCCAGGGCAGTGATGCCGTCGATGGCAGTCAGCGCCAGGGGCCCACTGACCTGCGGCAAGGCCCCCAAGCCCAGGGCTACCACCACCAGGGCCGAACCGAGCAGCAAGGCCAGGTAGCGTTGCAGCGAGGCATTCTCCAGCGCCCGGGTAAGCCCGGCGCAGCCGCGCACCAGCAGCACCACGCCCTGGTCGAACAGCAACTTGGCGTCCAGGCTCGGCAACCCGGCATACCAGCGGAACAGTGGCTGGCGGAAGGTGTAGACCAGGATGCCGCCAAACAACGCGACAAAACTCATCAGCAGCGGCAGGTTGAAGCCGTGCCAGATCGCCAGGCTATAGGCCGGCACTTCGCCGCCCAGGGTCGCCGATGCGGCCGTGGCCAGCAAAGGGGCCACGGTATAGGCCGGCAACATGCCAACCAGCAGGCAGAGGAACACCAGAATCTCCACCGGCACTTTCATATAGCGCGGCGGCTCGTGTGGCGGGAAACGCGGCAGGTTGACCGGTTCACCGTTGAAGAACACGTCGTGGATAAAGCGCAGCGAATAGGCCACCGAGAACACTCCGGCCAGGGTCGCCGCCGCCGGAATCACCCAGTTGAAGCTGCCCAGCAGGTGCTGGTTGAGGGTCTCGCTGAAGAACATCTCCTTGCTCAGGAAGCCGTTGAGCAGAGGCACCCCGGCCATGGCCGAGGCCGCCACCATCGCCAGTACCGCGGTATGCGGCATGTACTTCCACATGCCGTTGATGCGCCGCATATCGCGGCTGCCGGTTTCATGATCGATGATCCCCGCCGCCATAAACAGCGAAGCCTTGAAGGTGGCGTGGTTGATGATATGAAACAGCGCCGCCACCGCCGCCAGGCGTGTATCCAGGCCGAACAGCAGGGTGATCAGGCCCAGGTGGCTGATGGTCGAATAGGCCAGCAAGCCCTTGAGATCATGTTGGAACAGCGCCATGCCCGCCCCCACCAGCAGGGTCACCAGGCCGGTCAGGCTGACCAGATAGAACCACCACTCCGAGCCTGCCAGCGCCGGGTACAGCCGCGCCAGCAAAAACACCCCGGCCTTGACCATGGTCGCCGAATGCAGATAGGCGGAAACCGGCGTAGGTGCGGCCATCGCATGGGGCAGCCAGAAATGAAAGGGAAACTGCGCCGACTTGGTAAACACCCCGAGCAACACTAGGATCAAGGCCAGCGGGTACAACTCGTGGGCGCGAATCGCATAGCCTGCGGCCAGCACCCGGGACAACTCGAAACTGCCGGCGATATGGCCGAGCAGCAGAATCCCGGCGAACAGCGCCAGGCCCCCGCCACCGGTTACCGCCAGGGCCATGCGCGCGCCTTTGCGGGCATCCGTGCGGGCGCCCCAGAAACCTATCAGCAGAAAGGACGACAGGCTGGTCAGTTCCCAGAACATCAGCATCAACAGCAGATTTTCCGAGAGCACCACGCCGAGCATGGCACCCATAAACAGCAGCAGAAAGGCGAAGAAGCGCCCCATCGGCTCCTTTTTCGCCAGGTAGTAGCGTGCGTAGAGAATCACCAACAGGCCGATGCCGAGAATCAGCAGGGCAAACAGAAAACCCAGGCCATCCAGGCGCAGGCTGAGGTTCAGCCCCAGGGCCGGCAGCCATTCCAGCTTGACCTTGAGCATATTGCCGGCGAACACCGTGCCTTGGTGCGAGAGCAGCAGCAACAAGGCCGCCAGGGGTGCGAGTGCCGCCGCCACGGCGCAGGCCGAGCGGCCGAAACGCCCCATCCACAGCGGCAGCAAGGCCCCGAGAAATGGCAAGGCGATAATCAGCGCCAGTGTCATGCACAACACCCCTTATATGAACGTGCCGTCGGCCGAGAGCCACCGCCCCGCCAATGCCATAGCCGCAGCGCCCAGGCGTACCCATAAAAATTGACGGTACGCCCCGGCAAACCGCTAAACCACTGTTGGCACAGAATAATTGCGCAATTATCCATGCCTATCGCGCCACCGTCTTGAATAGAAATATTACTAAACACTCTAGCCAGGCACGCTGCTTAAGAGCCCGGAAAACAGACAATAAAAAACCGGATCAGCCCTGGCTGACCCGGTTTCCAGACCACTCAGTGAGTGACGCGGCTGGTGCCGTTGACCGTCATGATGCGCACCCGCTCACCCACGCGGAAAATCTGGTTTTCTTCGACCTGCTGGACATAGGCGCGCATGCTGCCGTCATCTTCCAGCACAGTAATTTCCACGCCCTGGGTACGGGTCAGGCCTTCTTCGGTCATGGCGCCCAGCAGGCCACCGGCCACCGCGCCGATGACAGCCGCCACCGCACTGCCGCGACCACCACCCACGGTGCTGCCCGCGACGCCGCCGACTATTGCCCCGGCGCCTGCGCCGATGGGGGTTTTCGTGCCTTCGATCTTCACCGGGCGCAAGGCCTCGATGGTGCCCATGCGCACGGTCTGCACGGCACGCGCCTCATCCCGCGAGTAGGTATCGCCGGTCAGGCTGGATGCGCAGCCCGTCAACAAGGCCAGCGCGGCAAACGAGGCGAGCAATAGACTGGGCTTACGCATGGTGAATCCTCCAATTGAGCAGGTGCTCATTAGACCGTGAGCGTGACGAAACTGTCATCCCTCAATATAAGGCAAAACTTTACCCCGCCTGCGCCAGCGGCGGCCCGGCGCGACATTGCGACGCCTTTTGGCAAAACCGCGGCCCGCTTAAGCTAAAGCTTAAAACGAGGGACTTATGGACTACTTTATCGTCGCCATCACCACGCTTGCCGGCCTGTACTTCCACTGGTGGCTGTATGTACGCATCAAAGCCTGGGTTGATCGCGACCTGGCGCTATCGCTGGCCGGCGCTTCGCCGCAAAAACGCAGCTATATGCTCAAGTGCCTGGACCAGGCGCGCAGCAGCGGCATCAAGCGCGCGCAGCTGCCCGCCTGGCTGGAGCGCGCCGCCGCGCAATACCCCGGCGACTGACAACCCGCCTCAGGGCGCGAGGCGTTCGCGTAGCCAGGCACCCTCTTGCAGACGATAATTGAGCCGATCGTGCAGGCGGCTTGGGCGGCCTTGCCAGAACTCGATGCGCTGCGGCAGCAGGCGATAGCCCCCCCAATGCGGCGGGCAATGAGGGGCACGGTCGAGAAAACGCTGTTCGGTTTGCGCCAGCAGGTTTTCCAGCTCGCCTCGGCCGGCGATCACCTGGCTCTGCGGCGAGGCCCAGGCGCCCAGGCGGCTGCCCAGCGGGCGGACCTGGAAATAGGCATCGCACTCGGCCGGCGTGACCCGCTCGACCTGCCCTTCGATGCGCACCTGACGCTCGAGGCTGGGCCAGAAGAAGGTCATGGCGGCATGGGGATTGGCGGCCAGGTGCTGGCCCTTGGCACTGTCGTAATTGCTGAAGAAGGTAAAACCGCGCTCATCCAGGCCCTTGAGCAGCAGCACCCGACAATGCGGGCGGCCTTCGCCATCGACCGTGGCCAGGGTCATGGCATTGGGTTCGACGGGCAGTTGTTCGGTCTTCACCGCATCGGCAAACCACTGCTGGAACAGGCTGAAGGGTTCCAGTGGTGCCTGCGCCTCGCACAACCCATCACGGGTGTAGTCGCGGCGCATGTCAGCCAGGCTTTGAGTCATAGGCAAATCCTCTCGAACGGATCTGCCTAGCTTAACGGCAGTCGCTCTACTTGGCTTGATCTGCAGCAACCAGCTTGTCAGCCGCGGCTTTCTCGCTGGCGCTCTTGGCCGCCTTGTCCTTGCTGGCCTTCTTCAGGTCGCTGGGGGCGACTGTCACCACGACAGCCGGCTGGCTGTATTTGGCGATCAGACCGTTGAGGGTGTCCTTCGAGGTCAGGAGGATTTCCACCCGGCGATTCAGGGCGCGACCCTGGGCGCTGTCATTGGCCGCACGCGGCATGTCGGAACCCAGCCCCTTGACCATCAGGCGATTCTGCTTGAGGCCGCTCAGACGGAAAATCGAGGTAAAGGCCCGCGCGCGCTGATGGCTCAGCTCGCGGTTGGCGCTGACGGCACCGGTACTGTCGGCATGGCCCAGCACCAGCACACCGATCTTCTCGTCTTTCTCCAGCAATTTGGCGATCCGGGTCAGGGGCCCCAGGGTGGTCGGCAGCATCATGTGCGGACGGTCCGGATTGAACGAGCCCTGGACCGGCGCGGTGACCACCAACAGGTTCTGCCGGCGCTCCAGCTCGAAGTGGCTGCCTTTGATGGCCTGACGCACCTGCGGTTCGTAGTCATCCAGCCAGGCCTGGGTCACCACAGGCGGCGGCATGGCTGCGACCTTCTTCTTGGCCGGCTCTGGCTGTTTTTCCGAACCGGCGCAACCGGCCATCAGCAGACACAGGGCAAAGGCGAGAAATTTGTTGGCAGGCATCGGCGATCCACATCTTGATAAACCAAAGAAACCGGTCGCCCCCACTCAACCAGCAAGGCGCGCCGTATTGCGCAGCAGTTTATCCGAGTCGGCTACAAACACGCAGCCAATACACGCGCAAGTTGCTGCGCCCGCGGGTCCATCAAGACGAACGGTCCTAAATTATTGGTAACAAAGCCAAAAGCGACATCGCGCTCGGGGTCGGCAAAGCCGATGGAGCCGCCAGCACCGGGGTGGCCAAAGGCCCGCGCGCCCATGCCATAGGTGGCATTGGCCACCTCGGGCTGGTCGAGCATGCAACCCAAGCCAAAGCGGGTACGGGTCAGCAGGGTTTTATCCTCGCCCACGGCGTGCTCGCGGGTCAGCTCGTCGAGCAGCTCGCTTTCCAGCAAGCGGCCATCCAGCAGGCCACTATAGAAACCGGCCAGGCTGCGGGCATTGCCATGGCCATTGGCCGCTGGCTGCTGCATGCGCCGCCATTCGGGCTTGTTGGTGCTGGTCATGATCGATGGTGGGTTGGTAAAGGCCCGCGTGCTCATGGCCGCCGGCTCGCTCATCATGGTCTTGAGCAGGCGCTGGGCGGCGGCATCGCCCAGGTTGCCCTTGCCGCGAGAGATAGTCGCCACGCGCTCGAACTCCGCATCGCCCAGGCCGACATGGAAATCCAGCCCCAGCGGCTTGGCGGTTCGCGCCACTATGGACTCACCCGGGCCACGCCCCTCGACCCGCCGCAGCACCTCGCCAACCAGCCAGCCATAGGTGATGGGCGCATAACCATGACCTTCACCCAGCGGCCACCAGGGCTGCTCGGCAGCCAAGGCACTGGTCATCACCTGCCAGTCATACAGGGCTTCGGCTGGCAGCATATGGCGCAGCGCCGGCAAACCGGCCTGGTGGCTGAGCAGATGACGCAGGGTGATCTTGTCCTTGCCGGCCGCGGCGAACTCCGGCCAGTAGCGCGCAACCGGGGCATCGAGCTCAAGCTTGCCCTCACCGACCAGCTGCAAGACGGTGACCGCGGTAAAGGTCTTGGTGCAGGAAAACAGGTTGAGGATGGTGTCGCTGTGCCAGGGCTGCTGGCCTTCCTTGTCGGCCATGCCCGCCCACAGGTCCACCACGGTTTCCCCGCCGACCTGCACGCAGAGCGCCATGCCCCGCTCCTGCGGGTCGGCGAACAAGGCGGCGAAGGCGTCTTTCAGCGCCTCGAACTGGAGATCGAAATAACCCTGTATCTGCACCGCCCTGCTCCTCTATTCAATGGCTGGGCGGATTGTTCCAGCTCTGGCGCTCGCTGGGAACCGTGCGCAAGGTGGGCAGCCACCCGACGCACGGGGCCTCAGGGTGTTACCGCTGCTGGCGCGGCAGCCATTTCGGGCTTGAGCAGGGCTTTGACCACCCCCAGATTGGCCTTGCGCACCGCCTTGACGAAGCCATCCCAGGGCCTGTCGGTAATACCGACCAGGCCCAGGTGGCCGTTCTCGCCATCGAGCAGACGCCCAGTGGCCGGCTGGTCGAGGTACTGGAACCA
>DASUOY010000504.1:0-5428 GCA_036276395.1 Pseudomonas sp. | reverse complement strand
CGCTGCCTGCTGGCGCTGGTCAACGAGGGGGCGAAGATTCTCGAGGAGAACATCGCCGCCAACAGCCGCGACATCGATCTGGTGTATCTGAACGGCTACGGCTTTCCCGCCGAGCGTGGCGGCCCGATGAGCTGGGCCGACGGCGAGGGTATCGCGGCAATTCATCGGCGCCTGCTGCAACTGACCGAGCGTTTCGGCTCGCACTGGCAGCCGGCGCCGCTGATAGAGCGGCTGGTTGCCGAGAACAAGCATTTCAGCGACGTACAGGAGGGCCGGGTATGAGCTATCAGGCGCCATTGCGCGATATGCGCTTCGTGCTGCACGAACTATTCGACGCCGCCGGCCACTGCGAGCGCCTGGGCAACGACCTGGATCGCGAGCTGATCGACGGCGTATTGGAGGAGGCTGCGGCCTTTGCCGCAGGCGAGGTCGCGCCGCTCAATCGCAATAGCGACGAGGAGGGCTGCCGCCTGGAAAACGGTCAGGTCAGCACGCCCAAGGGCTTTGCCGAGGCCTACCGGCAATACGTGGACAGCGGCTGGGCGAGCATGACCGGGCCGGTGGAGTACGGCGGCCAGGGTTTTCCGCAGCTGGTGGCCTTCGCCTTCCACGAAATGCTGATGGCCGCCTCGCTGTCTTTTCGCGTCTACTCCGGCCTCACCGAAGGCGCCGTGCTGGCCCTGCACAAGCACGGCAGTGCAACACTCAAACGCGACTACCTGACCAAGATGGTCAGCGGCCAGTGGACCGGCACCATGTGCCTGACCGAACCCCAGGCCGGCACCGACCTGGCCCTGCTGCGCACCCGCGCCGAGCCGCAGGCCGATGGCAGCTACAAGGTCAGCGGCAGCAAGATCTTTATCAGCGGCGGCGAGCAGGACCTCTCGGAAAATATCATCCATCTGGTGCTGGCCCGTCTGCCGGATGCACCGGCTGGGGTGAAAGGCATCAGCTTGCTGTTGGTGCCGAAATTTATCGCCGCGGCCGACGGCACCCCTGGCCAGCGCAATGCGCTGTCCTGCGGCGCCATCGAGCACAAGATGGGCATCAAGGGCGCCTCCACCTGCGTGATGAACTTCGACGGCGCCACCGCCTGGCTGATCGGCGAGGCCAACCAGGGCCTGGCCTGCATGTTCACCATGATGAACGACGCGCGCTTTCAGGTTGGTTTGCAGGGCCTGGGGATTGGCGAGGCGGCCTTTCAGGGCGCGCTGCGCTATGCCCGCGAACGCTTGCAGTCACGCGCCCTGAGCGGGCCGGCCGAACCAGGCAAGGCGGCCGATCCGATCATTGTTCACCCCGATGTGCGGCGCATGCTGCTGACCCAGAAGAGCCTGGTCGAAGGCAGCCGCATGCTCGCCGCCTACTGCGCGCGTCAGCTCGATCTTGAACACGGTCATTCGGACGCAAGCGCACGCAAGGCCGCCGGCAAGCGCGCGGCGCTGCTGATCCCGATCGTCAAAGCCTTCTTTACCGATATGGGCCAGGAGGTCGCCAGCCATGCGGTGCAGGTGTACGGCGGCCACGGTTTTATCCGCGAATGGGGGATCGAGCAGCTGATGCGCGACAGCCGTATCACCCAGCTCTATGAAGGCACCAACGGCATCCAGGCGCTGGACTATGTCCGCCGCAAGGTGCTCGGCGACGGCGGGGCCGAACTGTCGGCGTTGCAGGCCGAGTTCAGTGAGCTGTGCGATGCCCAGGCGGGGCGTCCGGCGCTGGCCCTAATGGCCCGCACGGTTCAGGCACGCCTGGGCGAGTGGCGCGAGCTGAGTGCCGAGGTGATCGCCCTGAGTCAGCGCGATGTGCAGGAAATCGGCGCGGTGTCGGTAGATTTTCTCCAGTACTCGGCCTATGCCCTATTGGCTGGCTTCTGGTTGCAGGCGGCGGCGCGGGCCCAGGATGCCCTGGAGGCCGGCAGCGGCGAGGCGGCGTTCTACCAGGCCAAGTTGCAGTCCGCCGACTTCTACCTGCGCCGCGTGCTGCCACGGGCCAGTGCCCACCGCGAGGCCCTGCTCGGTGGCGCGGCGTGCCTGATGGCCATGGCTGAGGCGAGTTTCGCCTTCTGAATCTGCGTAGGGCGCGCAGCGCACCGACTTGTGCCGAACAAACAAGAGGATCACCCCATGCTGCCCTTTAGCTTTGCCACCACCGCGCAAATACTCTGCGAAATCGGCGCGTCCCGGCGTCTGGCCGAGCTGTGCCGCGAGCGCGGCGCGCAGCGGGTGCTGATCGTCACCGATCCGGGCATCAGCAAGCTCGGCCTGCTGGCCGAGGTGCTGCCGGGTTTTGCCCGCGCCGAGCTGACCGTCGAGGTGTTCGATCAGGTGGTGGCCGACCCGCCCGAGGCCATTCTGCTGGCGGCGGTGGCGCAGGCCAAGGCGCTCAAGGCGCAGCTGATCGTCGGTTTCGGCGGTGGCAGTTCGATGGACGTGGCCAAGCTGGTGGCGTTGCTGGCCCATCCCGAGTGCGGCCAGGAGTTGGCGCAGCTCTACGGCGTCGGCAATGCCCGGGGCCAGCGGCTGCCGCTGATCTTGGTGCCGACCACCGCCGGCACCGGTTCGGAAGTCACCCAGGTCTCGATTATCACCACAGGCGCCACCAGCAAGATGGGCGTGGTCTCGCCGCTGCTGCTGCCGGACCTGGCGCTGCTCGACGCCGAACTGACCCTCGGCCTGCCGCCGGCGGTGACTGCCGCCACCGGTATCGATGCCATGGTGCATGCCATCGAGGCCTACACCAGCGCGCTGAAGAAGAACCCACTATCCGACCTGCTGGCCCGCGAGGCGCTGCGCCTGCTGGCGGCCAACCTGGATAAGGTGGTGCATGACGGATCTGATCGCGAGGCGCGCCAGGCCATGCTGCTGGGCTCCTGCCTGGCCGGCCAGGCCTTTGCCAACGCGCCGGTGGCGGCGGTGCATGCCCTGGCCTATCCCCTGGGTGGGCATTTCCATATTCCCCACGGCCTGTCCAATGCCCTGGTGCTGCCCCATGTGCTGGGTTTCAACGCCAGCGTGGCGGCGCCGCTGTATGCCGAACTGGCGCCGCTGGTGCTGGGCGAGCGCCTGCGCGCCGGCGGCGTATTGCAGCAGACCGAGCAGCTGATTGGCGCCCTGGCCGATTTCAGTGTGCGCAGCGGCCTGCCGACGCGCCTGCGTGATGCCGGGGTGCCGCAAGACATGCTGCCAACCCTGGCCCGCGACGCCATGCAGCAACAGCGCCTGCTGGTGAACAACCCGCGGGAAATGACCGAGGCCCATGCCCTGGCCATCTACCAGGTGGCCTATTAGGGCTCTTAGCTAACTTCAAGGACTTCCGATGAGCCAACCCCAGCATCTGCGCAGCGATTACCGGCATTTCCAGCCGATCACCACGCGCTGGCATGACAACGATATCTACGGCCATGTAAACAACGTTACCTACTACAGCTTCTTCGACAGCGCGGTGAATACCTACCTGATCGAGGTCGGTGGTCTGGATATCCATAACGGCGGCGTGGTGGGCTTCGTCGTTAGTTCAAGCTGCGACTACTTCGCCTCCATCGCCTTCCCCGAGCGCATCGAGATCGGCCTGCGCGTCGGCAAACTGGGCAACAGCTCGGTGCAGTACGAGCTGGCGGTGTTCAAGGCGGGCGAGGAGGAGGCCTGTGCGGCCGGGCGCTTCGTGCATGTCTTCGTCGATCGCGGCAGCAACCGCCCGGTAAGCATTCCCGAGAACCTGCGGGCGGCGCTCACGGCCTTGCTGGTCGAGCCGGCGTAAATAAAAAACGATCGGGAGTCATTTTTAACGTCGCGTAGCGACGGCCCCAAGGGTGGCGGCCATGGATGGCGAGCCACAATAACGCCGGGAGCGTTTTTGCGCGCAAGCCCCAAAGGGGTGAAGCACATGGATGTGCCGAACATAAAAAAGCCGCTGACCCAGGCCGGGCAGCGGCTTTTTCGAGCACTCAAACCTTAGTGGTGTTTGTGCTTCTTATGCTTCTTGCCGTTACGGTTGTCGTGCTCGTAATGATCGTGGTCTCGTACATAGTAGCGGCCACCGTCGTTATCACGGCGGCTATCGCCGGCCATTTCGTTACCCAATGCGCCACCGGCGGCGCCGCCCAGGCCCGCGCCTATGGTCGAGCCGGTGCTGCCGCCGAGCTTGCCGCCCAGCACCGAACCACCGGCGGCACCCAGGCCGCCACCCAGGGCGGCTTCGGTCTTGTTGCCGTCGCGGGCGGTAATCACCCCACCGGCGGCGCCGCCCAGGCCGGCGCCGATGGCGGCACCGGTGCTGCCACCGACCTGCTGGCCGATAACGTTGCCCAGGGCACCACCGACACCACTGCCGATGGCGACCTTGCCGGTATCGCCGGCATGGGCCAGGGGGATCAGCACTGCGCTAAGGGTTAGCGCGGAAATTAGCGTACGCATACTGCAAGCCTCGGGAAAATTAAGTGTTTCGGGAACTTAGAAGCCGTCTCTGATCTGTTGCGCGTCGGCGATACTGCGTTGAAAGCAGCCTCGGAATGCTCATTTACAATCCGTAAACTCCGCTTCCTCGGCTGCTTTCGCCTTGTCTCGCTCTAGCTCACACGATCCGAAACAGCTTCTTAGATAGGTTTGGCAGGAAAAATTCCCTGCCTCTGTGCCTGGTTGTGACGCCTGGCGCAATTACAGGCCGCGCAGCAGTTCGCGGTAATCCTCCACCGCGGTGAATTCTTCGCTGTCCTTGGGGCCGGCCTGGCTATCTGGCTGGCGCACCGCGAGCAAATGGCCGACGCCAAAGGTGCGGGCGCTGCGCAGGATCGGCAGGCTGTCGTCGATAAACAGGCTGCGCGCCGGATCGAAGGCGCAGTCCTGCTGCAAGGCGTGCCAGAACTGCTGGTCTTCCTTGGGGAAACCGTAATCGTGGGAGCTGATCAGGCGGTCGAAGAACGGCGCCAGTTCGATGCGCTCCAGCTTCAACGACAGCGAGTCGCGGTGTGCGTTGGTGATCAGCAGCACCTGTTTTCCGGCGGCGCGGATGGCCGCGAGAAAGGTGTCGGCATCCGCACGCAGGGCGATCAGGTGCGCCACCTCGCGCTTGAGTTCGCGGATCGACAGATTCAGCTCGCGGCTCCAGAAGTCCGTGCAGTACCAGTTGAGGGTGCCGGCGTGCTGGCGGAACAGCGGCAGCAGCTCGGCCTCGGCTAGCTCGCGGCTGACGCCATGCAGCTCGGCATAGCGCTGCGGCAGGTGCTGCAACCAGAAGTGGTTGTCGAAGTGCAGGTCGAGCAGGGTACCGTCCATATCCAGCAGGACGGTGTCGATGGCATTCCAGGGCAAGGCGGGCATGGTGGCTTCTTTGTGGCTGGGTTGTGCAGGCTGTCGCGCTTCGTGCAGTTCTCGTCGTGAATCGCGCAATCCGCGCCGCGGATAACTGGGCAAGCCGCGCTATGATAACC
>DASUOY010000503.1:0-3443 GCA_036276395.1 Pseudomonas sp. | reverse complement strand
TGCCGGTATTGAACAGCTTGGCGAAGGAGGCCTGCACCTGGATGATCTGCGCGCCAATGGCCAGTCGCCCGCCCAGCTGCGCCTTGAGATAGGCTGCGGCGGACAGGTGGTCGGCGTGCACATGGGTTTCCAGCAGCCAGTCCACGCCCAGCCCCTGCTCGCGCACATAGGCGACGATGCGCTCGGCGCTGACCGAGGTGGTGCGCCCGGCAGCCGGGTCATAGTCCAGCACCGCATCGATGATGGCGCAGCGCCGGGTCGCCGGGTCGCTGACCACATAGCTGTAGGTAAAGCTGGCCGGGTCGAAGAACGGCGTGATCTGCATGCTCATAGGGATTCCTTGCGCCGCTCCAGCAGCTTGAATAGCCCCATCCCGACCAGCATGGCCAGGACGAAGACGCCACTCTGCCAGTGGCCGCTCGGCAGCATGACCAGGGCCGGGCCCGGGCAGATGCCGGCGATGCCCCAGCCGACCCCGAACAGCAGGCTGCCACCGATCAGGCGCGGGTCCAGCTCACGCTTTTGCGGCAATTGCATCGGCGCCCCCAGCAGCGAACGCGACTGCCGGCGTGCCCAGTACAGCGGCCCGGCGGCTACGCCGATGGCGCCCGCCATGACCAGGGCCAAGGACGGGTCCCAGGCTCCGGCCAGGTCGAGAAAGGCCAGCACCTTGGCCGGGTTGGCCATGCCGGCCAGAAGCAGACCGAGACCGAAGATCAGGCCAGCAAGCAACGCAGTCAGTTGGCGCATGCTCAGACTCCCAGCAGATGGCGCAGCACATAGACAGTGGCAAAGCCCGCGGCCATAAAGGCCAGGGTCGCCACCAGGGAACGCGGCGACAGCCGCGCCACCCCGCAGACGCCATGACCACTGGTGCAACCCGAGCCATAACGGGTACCAACGCCCACCAGCAGGCCGGCCACTACCAGGGCAAACCAGCCGCCGTGGAATTCGATGGCCGGCAGCGCGGCGAACAGCCCCCAGAGCAGCGGCGCGAGCAACAGACCGAGCAGGAACAGGGCCTTCTCGCCACGCCCCTCGCCGCCCTCCAGCACGCTGCCGAGCAGGCCGCTGATGCCGGCGATGCGTCCATTGAGCAGCACGAACAGCGCGGCCGCCAGGCCGATCAGGGCGCCACCGGCCAGGGCCGACCAGGGCGTGAAATTCAGCCAATCGATAGTCATGACGCCTCTCCTGCGCAGAACAGCTGATACAGGGTGTTGATCACCGCCAAGGCTGCCGGGCTACAGATACGGTAGTAGACCTGCTTACCCTCGCGGCGGGTTTCCACCAAGCCCTCGCGGCGCAGCACCGCCAGTTGCTGGGACAGGGTCGGCTGGACAATGCCGAGCAGGCTTTCCAGCTCGCTGACATTGCGCTCACCCTGGGATAGCTGGCAGAGCAGCAACAGCCGGTCAGGGTTGCCCAAGGCCTTGAGCAACTGCCCCGCCGCATCGGCATTGGCGCGTAGTTGCTGGATATCCAGCGGGTGGTCGGTGGTGTGCATGCTAGGCCACTCAATTAAGATAAAAACAATATATTCTTTTATATATTGTTAAGCAACAGCCGGCCGGCGAACGGCGCAGCCTTGCGCCACGCGCCAATAAAAAACCCGGAGCCAGGTCCGGGTTTTCTTCAGCATGGCCCGCCTGCGCGGGCCTTGGTGCCATCAGAACAGCGGCAGGGTGTAGCTGACGATCAGACGGTTCTGGTCGATATCACGGCCAAAGTTGTTGCGCATGGTCGCGTTGCGCCACTTGATGCCGAGGTTCTTGAAGGTGCCTTCCTGAACCACATAGGCGATATCCATATTGCGCTCCCACTCACGGCCTTCGGAGCCGGCGCCGCGGTCGATATTGTCGCCCGTCAGGTAGCGGGTCATAAAGGTCAGGCCGGGGATGCCGAGGGCGGCGAAGTTGTAGTCGTAGCGCGCCTGCCAGGAGGTTTCGTCCTTGGCGGCGAAGTTGCCGATCTGCACGTAGTTGACCAGGAAGGGATCGACGCTGTCGCCGATATAGGCAAAACCGGTGTCGCCGCTCATCTTCTGGTAACCCAGGCCGAAGCTATGGCCGCTCAGGGCGTAGGTGAACATGGCGCCGAAGGCCTTGTTGTCGACATTGCTCGAACCATCATCGGTGGAGCGGGCATAGCGCAGGTCGCTCTTGAGCGACTGCTTGTCGGCCAGCGGCAGCACATGCACCAGGTTGAAGGAGTGCTGTTTGTACAGGTTTTCCAGATTGCTGTAGTAGTAGCCGCCGGTGAGGTTGTCGGTCAGCTTGTAGTTGCCGCCGGCAAACACGAACTGATTGGCCTGGTTGGCCCCAGTGACGGTGATACCGCTATTGGTGAAGGTGTTCAGGCGCATGTCCTGATAGTCGCTGGAGTTGCGGTTGTTGACCTCATCCAGATAGCCCAGGTCGAGGGTCAGCCCGGCAATATCCTTGGACACCAGGTTGGCGCCACGGAACACCTGCGGCAGCAGGCGGCTGTCGCTGGAGCCGATGGCCTGGTTCTTCAACTGCAGAGCACCGACCTTGAGTACGCTCTCGGCGACCTTGGCCTTGGCCGTCAGACCCAGATCGCCATAGTTGTCCTGGGAGCCGCCGGACAGGTCCGGATTGAGCAGGCCGCTGCCGGCGGTGCCATCACCGGAGTCCAGCTTGAAGCCGAAAGTGGCCAGCGCATCGACACCGAAACCTACGGTACCCTCGGTGAAACCCGACTCCATGCGCAGCAGAAAACCCTGGGCCCACTCTTCCTGCTTGGACTGCCCGGCGTTCTCACGGAAATCGCTGTTGAAATAGAAATTGCGCGCTTCGACGCTGGCTTTGCTGTCTTCGATAAAGGCCGCAGTGGCCGCTTGGCTGAGGGCCAGGGTGCTGGCGGCGACGGCCAGAGCCAGGGAGGTCTTGTTCATTCTGATGTCTCCAATGGTAGGTGGGTTGCACATCGCCAGACGCACAGGCTTGCAGGAACAGAGGCAGGCACGCGGCGAATTCTGGGCGGCCGGGCCCGGCTGGACGACAGGCGCGCAGGCGCCGGCCGAGCAGTCGGGCCAGGCGAGGAATCAGGCGGGCGCGCCGGCGTCTGCGGATGGGCTGGAAACGGGGCGAGGAAGTACGGCGAAGGCATGGCTCATGGCGCGGATTCTCTGTTTTTTATTCTGGGCTGCCACGCTGTGCAGCTGTTATGACAGAGCCCTACGCAGATACTGTGCCAGCCGCCCAGAATCCGCTGTGGAGCGCTCTAGCGTGGGCTTTTTCCGGCGCATGACAGGGACCGCCGCAGCCACCCCGGGCACGGCGATAAGCGGATTTTTGCCGATGGCAAAGGTCGATCAGGCGGGTTCTCGCCAAGCGGCCTGCCGTTGCGGCGAGGCCTGAATTGGCTCAGTCGATCACTATCTGGTTCTTGCCCTGATGCTTGGCCCGGTACATCGCGGC
>DASUOY010000502.1:0-3608 GCA_036276395.1 Pseudomonas sp. | reverse complement strand
CCTGATCGCCCGCGAAGTGGAGCGCGTCGACTCCGGCTACCGCTCGATGATGAGCGTGCAGTCGTCCCTGGTGATGGTGCCGATCAACGAGTTCGGCAACGAGGCGACCAAGCAGAAATACCTACCCAAGCTCGCCAGCGGCGAATATATCGGCTGCTTCGGCCTGACCGAGCCGGACCACGGCTCCGACCCGGGCTCGATGGTCACCCGGGCGAAGAAGGTCGACGGCGGCTACCGCCTGACCGGCGCCAAGATGTGGATCACCAACAGCCCAATCGCCGACGTGTTTGTGGTCTGGGCCAAGGATGACGCCGGCGAGATCCGCGGCTTCGTCCTGGAAAAAGGCTGGCAGGGCCTGAGCGCCCCGGCGATCCACGGCAAGGTCGGCCTGCGCGCCTCGATCACCGGCGAGATCGTTATGGACAACGTGTTCTGCCCGGAAGAAAACGCCTTCCCCGATGTGCGTGGCCTCAAGGGTCCGTTCACCTGCCTCAACTCCGCCCGTTACGGCATCAGCTGGGGTGCCCTGGGCGCCGCCGAGGATTGCTGGCACACCGCGCGCCAATACACCCTGGACCGCAAGCAGTTCGGCCGCCCACTGGCTGCCAACCAGCTGATCCAGAAGAAGCTGGCCGATATGCAGACCGAGATCACCCTGGCCCTGCAAGGCTGCCTGCGTCTAGGCCGGATGAAGGACGAAGGCACCGCCGCGGTGGAAATCACCTCGATCATGAAGCGCAACAGCTGCGGCAAGGCCCTGGACATCGCCCGCATGGCCCGCGACATGCTCGGCGGCAACGGCATCAGCGACGAGTTCGGCGTGGCCCGCCACCTGGTCAACCTGGAAGTGGTGAATACCTATGAAGGCACCCACGACGTCCATGCACTGATCCTTGGCCGCGCGCAGACCGGCCTGCAGGCGTTCTACTAAACCCCCGCTACGTAGGATGGGTTAGCCGCGCAGCGGTGTAACCCATCGCGCGATGTGATGGGTATCGCGTTGCTCCACCCATCCTACGTTCGTTACGAGGCCTACCCATGTCCGGCGCCCTATCGCATATCCGCGTACTCGACCTGTCCCGCGTGCTGGCCGGGCCCTGGGCCGGGCAGATTCTCGGTGACCTCGGCGCCGAGGTGATCAAGGTCGAGCGGCCCGGCAGCGGCGACGACACCCGCCACTGGGGCCCGCCCTATGTGAAGGATGCCGAGGGCAACGACTCCCGCGAGGCGGCCTATTTCCAGAGCGCCAACCGCAACAAGCAGTCGGTGACCCTGGATTTCACCCAGGCCGAAGGCCAGCGCCTGGTACGCGAGCTGGTGCAAAACTGCGATGTATTGCTGGAGAACTTCAAGGTCGGCGGCCTGGCGGCCTATGGCCTCGACTATGACTCGCTAAAGGCGCTCAACCCACGACTGATCTACTGCTCCATCACCGGCTTCGGGCAGAACGGGCCTTACGCCAAGCGCGCCGGTTACGACTTTATGATCCAGGGCCTCGGTGGGCTGATGAGCCTGACCGGCAAGCCCGAAGGCGAGGAGGGCGCCGGCCCGATCAAGGTCGGCGTCGCCCTCACCGATATCCTTACCGGCCTGTACGCCACGGTCGGCGTGCTGGCCGCGCTGAACCAGCGCGAACAGTCGGGCCTCGGCCAGCATATCGATGTGGCGCTGCTCGACGTGCAGGTGGCCTGCCTGGCCAACCAGGCGATGAACTACCTGAATACCGGGGTCGCGCCCAAGCGCCTGGGCAATGCCCACCCCAATATCGTGCCCTATCAGGATTTCCCCTCGGCCGATGGCGACTTCATTATCGCCGTGGGCAACGACGGGCAGTTCCGCAAGCTTTGCGAGGTTGCAGGCCTTCCGGCTTTGGCCGATGACCCGCGTTTTTCCACCAACCAGGCCCGCGTCGCCCACCGCACCGAGCTGATTCCGCTGCTGCGCCAGGCGACGGTGTTCAAGAGCACCGCCGAATGGATCGCCCTGCTGGAGACGGCCGGCGTGCCCTGCGGGCCGATCAACGACCTGGCCCAGGTGTTCAACGATCCCCAGGTCAAGGCCCGCGGCCTGCGCATCGAGCTGCCCAACGGCCTGGGCAGCACCACCCCGCTGGTGGCCAGCCCGCTGCGTCTGTCGCAGACCCCGGTGGAATACCGCAACGCACCGCCGCTGCTCGGCGAACACACCGAACAGGTGCTGACCCGCCATCTGGGCCTAAGCGCGGAGCAGATAGCCGCCTTGCGCGCTGCTGGAGTGCTGTAAACCGAACGGTTTTAATCAGTGACGTAGGGTGCGCCGTGCGCACCAGAAACCGCAGCCTGTGCTGGTGCGTATAGCGCACCCTACCAGCCCCCGCAGCGCCTTGTGCAACACCTAACCCGGCTGACCATCCACCCGCGCCTGCCAGAACATCGCCGCGTAATGCCGTAGAAACAGGGCAAAAGCCAGCATCCATAGCAGGCTGGCTAACCCCAGCCCCGGGCCGGGCGCAAAGGGCACCAGCAGCACCCGCGCCAGCACCGCCAGGTGCAGGCTGGCAAAGGCCCAGGTCATGGCCGCGGGCGGTTCGAGAGCCCGGCCGGTATGGCCCAGGCTGACCCGCGCCAACATCGCCAGAATCGCCCCGCCCACCGTGCCCAGCGCCAGGGCGTGATAGGCCAGGCTGGCCGTGCCCAGCCAACCCAGATGCCAGGCCGCCAGACCCAGTAACGCCAGCGGCAGCCAGGCATAGGCCAGGTGCAGCGACCACAGCAGCGGCACCCGCCAGATGCCGGCGTCGTACCAGTGCCACAGGCGCAGGCCATGCAACAACACCAGGCCCAGCAACAGCGGCAACAGCCAGGTTGACTGCTGCAGGGCCAGGCCGCTGGCAAACAGCAGTGCCAGGCTTAGCGACAGCACCAGCACCAGCAGATCCAGGCGCGGCCTTGGGCTAACAGGCGCAATCTGCTTGAGGCCGCGCTGGGTGAAAAACGGAATCACCCGCCCGCCGATAATGCTCACCAGCGCGGCAATCAGCCACAAGCCGCCCAGCGCGCCACGCCGCTGCAGGGCATCGTCGCCCAGCGCCAAGCCATACAGCAGCAGCCACTGGCAGCCGGCCATCAGCAATACCACCGCTACCAAGGGGTAGTTGCGCCACTGCCGCACCGCCCATAGCTGCCGCCCCAGCAACAGGGCCAACAGCGGCAGAAAGGGCAACTGCAAGGCCAATAACAGCGGCAACGGCGCCCCCAGCAGCCAGGCCAGACGCCCCAGCAACCAGAGGCCGAACAAGGCCGCCAGCGGCCAACCGCGCAGGCCTGGACGGCCGGTCCAGTTCTGCACCGCGGTCAGCAGAAAACCGCCGATGATCGCCACGCCAAAGCCGAACGGCAGTTCATGGCGATGCCAGGCTAGACCGCCGCCCAGGGGCTGCCAACCGGGCAGATAACCCAGCAGCGTCGCCGCCCACAGGCCGATGGCCAGCAGGGCGAACGCCGCGCCGGCGAGAAAGAACGGACGGAAGCCCAGCCGCCACAGCGGGGCTATGGCCAGTTCCTGTTGGCTATCGAGCAACTGCATGCGGGCTCCTGTTAAACCAGCTCACTGGCCGGGCCGAAGAACTC
>DASUOY010000501.1:0-13770 GCA_036276395.1 Pseudomonas sp. | reverse complement strand
TTGTAGACCTCGGCGACACCGCCCCAGAAGGGCCCGCGATCGCGCGAGCCGAAGTGGAACTCGCTGACCAGCAGCGGCTTATCCAGCGCCCGCAACGCCGCGAAATCGTAGCCATGCTGCGGTTCGCGGGTATAGAAGTTGAAGCTCAGCACATCGCAGAACTCGGCGCAGGCGTTGACCGCCTCGGGAATGCTGCTGGCAAAGCGACCACCCAGCAGCAGGTGGTTCGGCGCATGCCATTCCAGCGAATCGGCGATGGTCTTGAAGTAGGTGTTGGCATATAGACGCAGAAAGGCCTGCATCTCCGTTTCGATAGCCGGGAACTCTGCGCTGGGTAGCGGCGCCTGGAAACCCGGGTCTTCCATCAGTTCCCAGGCTTCCAGGGTGATGCCCCAGGCTCGGGACAGGCCCTTGTGGTTGCGGTACTTGTCGCGCAACTGCTTGAGAAAGGCGCGCTTGGCCGGCACATCGGTGGTCAGGCGCAGGGTGGCGTAAGCCAGGGCGTAGCGCCCGTGGGGATCATCCGCCGCGCCGGCCCAGGCCAGTTCGTTGTCGGCGAAGTAACCAAGCAACCAGGGGTTGTCACGGTGATCGCGCGAGGCCATGGCCACCGCCCGCTCCGTGGCCATGGCAAACCGCGGGTCGAAGGGGTCGGGCATGCCGCCCCACCAATCGACACCGGTGCTGATGGTGGCGTAATCGCCATGGATCGCCAACGGGATGCTGTAAGGCAAGCGCGCGTCCTTGGCGAAGGCCGGATCGCTCCAATTGCCCAGGGTATTGAAACCCCAGGCCTGCAAGCGGTCCTGGCTGTGGCTGAGCCAGCGCGCCGGATCGGCTGGGCCGTAGCTGCGCTCCAGGTTGGCCGCGTAGAAGTCGAACCAGCGGCCCTTGGCAAAGGCCCGGCCCTTGTTCGCCCCGGTGTCGCTACGGCTATCCGCGCTACCGAAATACTTGGCCAGCGCCTCGCCTTCCTTGGGCAAGGCGGTGAACATCGCCTCGCGACCTTCGACATAGGTGGCGCTCAGTTCGGCGGTTACCGCATTGACCCCCAGGGAATAGAAGGGATTGCCCTCAGGCGTCACCAGGAACCAGCGGCCATCGCGCTTTTCCGTGCGAAAGAAGCCCGTGGCCTCGAAACTCTGCCCGCCGAGCCAGCCGCCGTACTGATCCTGCTTGACCCGCTCGGCTAGCCACAGCGGCAGTTGCTTCTGTTCCTGCTGGACAGCCTGTTGCAGTTGCTGGTCGCTTTTGACCTTACCCGGCCAATCGCCACGGGTGAACTGACCATAGCCATCGACTATGCCCTGGTAGGCGGCAGCCCGCTCTGCGCCGCTGCTGACCGCGAAATGGCTGATCAGAACGCTCTGCGCCGCTTTCGGCTTGGGCAGCGACAGGGTCACGGCCGTTACCTGGGCCGGGTCCAGTTCACCCAGCACTGTGTCGGCCAGCAGCAGACGCTGGCCCTTGTGATTCCATGGCATGGGCACCCCGGCGCGCATGCCATGATCGCGCGGCGAGCTGGCCTGCAAAGGCACCAGCAGGGTCTGCGCCGGGCCTGCGGGCAAGGCGATGCGGCTCTTCAGGCTTTTGCCATCGGCGCTGTCGATCTGCACATCGAGGGTCAGTGCCCAGTCCATGGCGTTCTGCACACGCAGGCTGATCACCCCCTGCTTGGACCAATCCCAACTGCCGCTTTGCGGGCTAAGACGCAGGCTCGGCTGTTCGGCCGGATTGAAGGTCACCCGGCGCAGCACTTCGCCTGTCGCCATGGGCTCGCCGATGCGATTGGGCAGCGCCGCATCCTTGGTCGTTACTTGCACCGCATCGATGGGACGCACGAAGTTGAACAGCTCGACCTTATCGCCAGCCGTAACGGCTGCGGAAAAACTCAACAGTGCCGACAACAGAATGCGCGCTTGCAGCCTGGCGTTAACCTTCACGAACCACACTCCTCCACTAGCCACATTGATTCGGCGGCCATGAACGGGATCGCCCAGAGCCACAACACTTTCACTTCAGCGGCGAACCGCTCTGCCCCTGCTTCAGACGCCTGCCGCCAGGCCTGGGTTCAGCCATAGCCTCAATTCAGCTGATCTCACGGCGAAACGGCGGCAAGGCATTGAGAATCGCCTTGCCATAACGCTGGGTAACCACGCGCCGGTCCAACAGGGTAATGATGCCGCGGTCCGCCTCGGTGCGCAGCAGTCGCCCGCAGGCCTGCACCAGGCGCAGCGAGGCATCCGGCACGGCGATTTCCATAAAGGGGTTGCCGCCGCGCGCCTCGATCCATTCGGCCAGGGCCGCCTCCACGGGATCATCAGGCACCGCGAAGGGGATCTTGGCGATTACCACGTGTTCACAATAGGCGCCCGGCAGGTCGACACCTTCGGCGAAGCTGGCCAGGCCGAACAGCACGCTCTCCTCGCCACTGTCGACCCGCGCCTTGTGCTTGTTCAGGGTTTCCTGCTTGGACAGATTGCCCTGGATAAACACCCGTTTGCGCCAGTCACGCTCCAGGCCGTCGAAGACGTCCTGCATCTGCTTACGTGAGGAGAACAGCACCAGGGTGCCGCGTGAGCCTTGCACCAGGCCGGGCAAATCGCGAATGATGGCCGCGGTATGGGCCACCGCATCGCGCGGGTCGGCCTTGAGGTCCGGCACCCGCAGCACGCCGGCATCGGCATGGTGGAAGGGGCTGGGCACCACGGTGGTGACCGCCACCTTGGGCAAGCCGGCGCGCATTCGATAGCGGTCGAAGGTGCCCAGCGCGGTCAGGGTCGCCGAGGTCACCAGGGCGCCATAGGCGACATTCCACAGATTGCGCCGCAGGGTCTCAGCGGCCAGGATCGGGCTGGCGTTGACTTCTATATCGAACAGCGCGCCGCTTTCCGCCAGGGTCAGCCAGCGCGCCATCGGCGGGCTGTCTTCCGGGTCTTCGGCGCTAAAGGCCAGCCACAGCTCCCAGCTGCCCTGGGCACGCGCCAGCAGGCTGCCGAACAGCGGGTACCATTCCTCGGCCTGGTGGCTGGCGATGCCGATGGTGGCCTCGCCGTCCATGGCTTCCTTGAGCTGCTCGGTGACGCCGGTAAACAGGTCGGTGAGTTTGCTGAAACCTTTCTTCAACTCGGTGCCCAGCTCGCGCAGATGCTCCGGCACCAGGCCGCCGACAAAGCGATGGCGCGGGCGCTCGCGGCCCTGCATGTCTTCGCCGGGTTTGAACTCGGCGATTTGCTCGCAGGCGGCGAACATAAACTGCTGCTGGGTCTTGATCTCCCGCGCCAGCTCCGGCACCTGCTCGATCAGACGCCCCAGATCGCCGGGCAGCGGATGCTGGGCCAGCAGCTTGGTCAGGTTCTTGGCGGTCTGCTCCAGCCAGTCGGCGGTGGAGCGCAGGCGGGTGAAGTGGGCGAAATGGCCGATGGCCTTGTCCGGCAGATGGTGGCCTTCGTCGAACACATAGAGGGTGTCACGCGGATCGGGCAGCACGGCGCCGCCGCCCAGAGCCAGGTCGGCCAGCACCATGTCATGGTTGGTGACTATCACATCGACCTTGCCCATGCCCTCGCGGGCCTTGTAGAAGGCGCACTGCTGGAAGTTCGGGCAATGGCGGTTGGTGCACTGGCTATGGTCGGTGGTCAGCTGCGACCAGCGCGTGTCTTCCAGTTCCTCGGGCCAGCTGTCGCGATCGCCGTCCCACTTGTTGCCGGCGAGCTTCTCGATCATGGCGGTAAACAGCTTCTGACTCTGCTCATCCACGTCGATCTTGAAGCCTTCTTCCTCGAACAGCTGGGCGGTAGCGCTTTGCGCCTGGCCTTCCTGCAACAGCAGATCGAGCTTAGACAGGCACAGGTAGCGGCCACGGCCCTTGGCCAGGGCGAAACTGAAGTTCAGCCCGCTGTTGCGCATCAGATCCGGCAGATCCTTGTGCACTATCTGCTCTTGCAGCGCCACGGTGGCGGTGGCTATCACCAGACGCTTACCGGCCGCCTTGGCGGTGGGGATGGCCGCCAGGCTGTAGGCCACGGTCTTGCCGGTACCCGTGCCGGCCTCGACCGCCACCACCGCTGGTTCGCCGTCACGCCGGCCTTCTTCGTCGGTCTTGATGGTGCCGAGCACCTTGGCGATTTCGGCAATCATCAGCCGCTGGCCATAGCGCGGCTTGAGCGACTTGGCCTCGAGAAAGCGGGAATAGGCGCCCTGGATCTGGGACTTGAGTTCGGTACTGAGCATGGGATCTGGGCGCGAAGAAACTGGATAAATTTTCAGTGTTTGTAATCGGCCGCTATCATAACGCGCTAATTGATCCGGCGCTGAACCGCTTATATAGATAGGAGTACCCGCATGACCCCATACGCATTGACCTACAGCCTGCACCTGCTCGCCGCCCTGGTGTGGGTGGGCGGCATGTTTTTCGCCTGGATGGTCTTGCGCCCCGCGGCGGTCAGCGCGCTGGAGGCGCCAGCCCGCCTCAAGCTCTGGCTGGAGGTCTTTCCGCGCTTTTTCTACTGGGTCTGGGCTGCGGTCATAGTGCTGCCTATCACCGGAGTGGGCATGCTGCACCTGCACTTTGCCGGTTTCGATAACGCGCCACGCTATGTGCAGGTCATGATGGGCCTGTATATCGCCATGCTGGCGCTATTCCTGCGCATACAGGTGCTGCAACTGCCGGAACTGCGCCGCGCCGTGGCGGCAGAGGATTGGCCCAGTGGCGGCGCCGCGCTCGGGCGGATTCGCCGACTGGTGGGCTTCAACCTGATCATGGGCCTGCTGCTGGTCGCCATTGCCGGCGCCCGCCCCTCTTTCTAGCTTAGCGGCGCATAGCCTGGGCCTGGGGCAGACTCGCCCTGGCCCTGGCTCAGGGTTGGCAGCTTAGAACTGCACCAGATCGAGTGCGCCCGCGGCGCCTTGCACGCCAGCCTGACCGGCCTGCCCTGGGCGGCCATCGGCGGCCGCATCGGTGCTGTAGAGCCAGCAGCCCTTGCTCGGCCCGCCTTTGCCACCACTACCGCCTGGCCCCGGCAGGCCACCGGCGCCACCGTCGATACGCACCTGCAACTGCTCGACGGGGAAACCTGCCGGCACTTCCAGGCGAACCTCGGCGCCGGGCGCGCCTGCCTGACCGTCACCACCATTCTGCCCGCCGTGGCCAGCACTGGCCTGCCCCCAAGTACAACCACCCGGCATGCCATCGGCACCATCAAGGCCCACATAGCCCGGAGCCCCCTTGCCGCCACGGGCATCGACCAGCAGCGGCCCCACGACCACGGCGCCAAGGCGCACACTCAGTGCGCGCCCCGGCAATGCAGGCTGCTGATGGGTGCCTTGGGAACCGCGCGCGTCGATCTGGGCACCGCTGGCAATCTCGCCAGCGGCCGCCTCCAGTCGAAACACCTGCTCGGCAGGGGCAATGGTAATCCGGGCCTGCTGGCCCAGATGCAACTCAGCCACACGTATTTCACGCACGCCTGACGGAATCAACAACGTGCCATGGTCGGCGATAGCCAGTCGATCGAGTTGCAACACGCCGGCATTGCTCGGCAAACGCATAAAGGCGTGGGACTCCACCTCGATCACCGACTGCGCCAGCGCCCAAGGGCTAAAAAACGCAGCAACCGCCAGAAGCCTACGCATTTTCCACCTCCAATTGCGCGCCGTCTTGAGAGGGCTCGCCCACCTCGACCGAGGACTGCCCCTGCGGCAGTGCCAGCAGATGGAAAATGCCAAACAGCAGCACCTGGGCCTGGTGCTGCCATGGCTTCTCGCAATTGGCCAAACGGCTGTTGAACAACCACAACTCCAAGCCATGGATAAGCGCAATCAGGCCAGCAATAGCATGCAGCAGGAGCGCGAAGGGTTGCGCGAAAGGCTGCAACAGATTGGCCAACACCACACCCCAGAAGAGCGCCGTCAGCGCCTTGCCGAAAACCAGGAATTTATTCATAGGAGGCCCCCGCCATTTTTTATTGTGTCGCACCTTAACTGCTTTGGCGGCATGCGACCAGCTACCCGACCTCGCGCGCGAGTGGCTTAAAGAAAGCGTACGAACGGGCGGGAAAACTACACAGGGACATAGCAATTACTAGCAGGAAGGCCAAAAAGCCTGGCTGATGGCAGGCAAGGGGCAGAAAGAACGCGGGGGCAAGCGGATGCCAGAGATATCGAAAAACCGCCGGACCAGCCCCGCTTTGGCGTGAGCACTGCAGTCCGGCAGCGTTGCATCTTCAGTTACTGCATTTTGCCGACAACCTGTCGGCCTCAGGCCATTTATGGCTGCGCTTCGACCTCGGCCTCCACCCGCCGATTGACGGCACGCCCAGCGTCGGTGTCATTAGTTTCAACGGGCTGAGACTCGCCGTAACCAACAGAGGAAACACGGCTGCTGTCGATACCATACTGGTTGACCAGTACATCACGCACGGCATTGGCACGGCGCTCGGACAACCCCTGGTTGTAGGTATCGCTGCCCACGGAGTCGGTATGCCCTTCGACCGTGGTAGTGGTTTGTGGGTACTGGGTCATAAAGTCGGCCAGGCTCTTGATATCGCCCTGGCTATCTTCCTTGACCTCGGCCTTATCGAAATCGAATTTCACGTCCAGCTCAACACGAACCGACTCTGCCGGCTCCATTGGAGCAGGCTCTGGTTCAGGTTCCACAGGCGGAGCGCTGGCATATTCCTTGAGCGGGCAACCATTGTGATGCACGGGTGTATTGGCGGGAGTATCCGGACAACGATCGCGACGATCGAACACACCATCATCGTCTTCATCGCCATCCTGGGCATAACAAATCAGCGTGCCGATAACCGCTCCGGCAACCGCTCCGCCTGCTGCCCAAGCGGAACTTTCGATTGAGCCCAGACCAGCACCGGCCAGACCACCAATCGCCGTACAAATAGGCCAGTTCCCTTGGTTGAGCGGCGCATCTCCCGTGCTGGAAGTCGTGACGCAACCCGAAAGAACACTGCTGACCAAGAGAATGGGGACTAACCCCGATACGGATCTAACTCTCATGGTTGAAATCTCCTGTTATACCGGCCTCTGCCGGCACTCTAGGAGTAAAGACCCAGCATTCAAGCCGTACAAGCCAGACCCGTTACGGTCTGGCTTGTTTTTATGGAAAGCCCATAAACAGCGCTTAAGGACGCGCCTCTACCTCAGCTTCTACGCGGCGGTTGATCGCCCGGCCATCGTCGCTGGCATTGTCCGCTACCGGACGTGCTTCGCCATAACCCACGGCATTGACACGATCGCCACCCACACCGTACTGGTTGACCAGAACATCACGCACGGCATTGGCGCGGCGCTCGGACAAACCCTGGTTGTAGGCATCGCTGCCAACCGCGTCGGTATGACCTTCAACCACTGTGGTGGTTTGCGGATACTGGGTCATGAAATCTGCCAGATTTTTGATATCGCCATAGCTCTCAGGCTTGACCTGGGCCTTGTCGAAATCAAACTTCACATCCAGCTCAACCCGTACAGGCTCGGCCGCAGGCTCAGCCATAACTGGCTCTGCAGGTACTTCTTCGACCACTGCCACCTGCTCACCGCCGGCGCCATGCACCCAGCAATACGCCGCGGCCATGCCCGCACCTACCACTGCCCCACCGGCGGCCCAGGTCGAACTTTCAATAGCACCCAATGCCGCACCACCTACACCGCCAATTGCGGCGCAAGTTGGCCAATCTGTTTTTTGCAGCCCGGCACAGCCCGTCAGGAGACTGCTGGCGATAATCAAGGGCAATGCTTTCCTGGTGATGCTCATATATACCTCTCCTATTGGTAAGTCGGCTTATAACCGATACCCAAGGAGTAAAGACCTCAGTTGGCGAATACGCCAGAGAATCGGCCACTGCGCCTAGGCCAGAGTCGCCCAGCGCGTTAGTCTTTAGCGACCCGAGTGAGGATTTTTTATGCCCGAAACCCTATCCGCCCGCACACCGCAGCAAGCACTGGCCGCGTTATTGGCGCGTTATGCGCCGCAGCGCCTGCTTCTGGTGGGGGCCGCAGAGCTGCCAGCACTGAGCGCATTCCAGGCAGCGCACCCCGCCTGCCTGATCGCCCATGCTGCTGCCGGACCACTGCCCGCCGAGTTGGCGGCGCAACGTTTTGATCTGGCCCTGGTGGTTGATTGCCTCGAACATCTGCCAAAGCCTATGGGCCTGCAGCTGCTTGGCGGCATTCGCAATCTCAACGCCAGCCGCCTGGCGGTATTGGTCGATCTGCAGGCAAGTGCCTGGCAGGAGACCGATTTCTTCTCCCTGGCGCTGCAAGCCAGCGAGCGCTTCCAACGCGACGAACAGGTGCTCAACCTCTTCACCTATGACTTGCTCGACTACAAGCAGGTACCGGACTGGCTCAATGCAAAGTTCTGGGCCAACCCGGAAAACTTCGGCAAATACTGGTGGTGAGGCCATGAATACTGCGCCATGCCCCTGCACCAGCGGCAAGCCGCTGGAACACTGTTGCGGCCGCTATCACGCCGGCACGCCCGCCCCCAGCGCCGAAGCCTTGATGCGCTCGCGCTACAGCGCCTATGCATTGGGGCTGATCGACTACCTGCAGGCAACCACGTTACCAGCCCAGCAGGCAGGACTGGATCGTCAAGCCATCAGCGCCTGGAGCCTGGCAAGCACCTGGCTGGGGTTGCAGGTGGAAAGTCACGAAGTGGTCGATGGCGTTCCCGCACACGCCTTTGTCACCTTTACCGCACGTTGGCGCGATAACAGTGGTGAACATAGCCACCGCGAACGCTCGGCGTTCGTCCAGCATGGCGCGCACTGGTACTTTATCGACCCCAGCGTGGCGCTGAAGCTCGGCCGCAATGACCCCTGCCCCTGTGCCAGCGGGCAGAAATTCAAGAAGTGTTGCGCGGCGTTTTTCTAGACACCCAGCGCTCTGCTGCCGGGGCTTTCTGACTATATAGAGCGGCCCGGCTATTCCTGCAGTTTCAAATGGGAGATATCCGGGGGCGGGCCGCCAGGCGCTCTCTTTTGCTCGCCCATATCGCTGCCAACCGGCGCCAGGCTGAACTGCGACAGGTCAAGTGGCGGCGCCGCTGGCTCGGGCTTGTCGTCCTGCAAGTCATTGCCCAGGGGAGCAATGCCAAAGTCCGGGGCATCCACATCGACAAAGGCCGCCATATATTCATCGCGCGGGGCGACCTGCAAGCGTCCGGCAGCTTGGCCGGCATCGTCAGACACTGGCGCCCGGGCGTACCCAGTAGCTGGCTCGGCGGCGGGTGGCGGGGCCAGTTCGATCTCCTCGATGTCTTCCTGCATGTCGAGATCGACGACCTCAACCAGGGCTCCGGCGCGCTCCAGGGTGGCGCGGTACTTCTCCGCCGCCGCCGCATCCAGATTGCTCTTGATCACGATCCGCCGCCCCGAGAAAAGCAAGGCCAGGCGCTGTGCATCGGCCTGGAACAGCTTGGCCACATTGGCCTTTACCGCATCCACTTGGGCACCTGGCACCAATTGCGCGCTGAAGGCAATTTCGTAACGAGCCATGGTCATACTCCTGTCCTAATTCCCGATCAGTATGGCGCAGGTTTTTTTGCCGTCACAGCAGGTGGCAGCCAAGCACTTGCTTGTTACACTGATGCGTCATTCGGAGTATGCAATGTTTTGTCAGGCGCAAACGATAAGAATTCTTAGCCTATTGATGTTCTTTGGCCTGCTTGGCGGCCTTGGCGGCTGCTCCTCTCCAGGCGATCTCAAATCGCCGGAAGTACGCCTGGTTAAAGTCGATGTGGTTAAAGCCAAACTGCTGGAGCAGCATTTCACGCTGCGCTTTCGCATCGATAACCCCAACAATTTCAGCCTGCCGGTACGCGGGATGGACTACGTGGTGCATCTGAACCAGGTGAAGCTGGCGCAAGGCGAATCCAGCGTCTCCTTCACCGTGCCCGCCAACGGTCACCATAATTTCTCCATACCGGTTCGCACCAATCTCTGGCGACACCTGCGCCAGATCGTCAAGGCTCTGGAAAAACCCGACCAGCCCATCCCTTATCGCCTGCAGGGCGCGGTAAAAACCGGCTGGCTGTTCGGACAGAGCGTGCACATGTCACGCAATGGCGAGATAATTCCCGGCGATTACATCCCGGAGTAACCCCCATGACCCAGCACGAACACGTCCACGGCCCAGACTGTAACCACGACCACGATCACGGCCATAGCCATAGCCATAGCCATGATCACGACCACGGCCACGTGCATGGCCCGCATTGCAATCACGGCCACCAAGAACCTGTACGTAACGCCCTGAAAGACGTTGGCCGCAATGACCCCTGCCCATGTGGCAGCCAGAAGAAATTCAAGAAGTGCCACGGCGCCTAAGCCTGCCATGGGCATATTGAATTTACTGTTGCTGCTTGGCGGACTGCTGATCACGGCGCTGACGCTTTACGCCCTGCACCTCTGGCGCAAGGTCTGGGCTCAGGAAAAACGCCAGACTGCGGCGAGCAACGTACAGCGCGAACGTATCGGCGGCGATCTGCAGATTCTCGCGGGCAGCCTACTTGAGGGGCAATTGCCGCTGATCGAGGGCGCCATCCGGATCAAGGTGCTGCTGGACAATTACGACAGCAGGCTCAGCCAGGACCAACGCTGCCAGGTCTTCCACCTGTTGTTCGAAGCCACCGCGCAAGTGCCCACCCACGCCGAGTGGAAGGCCCTGGACAAGCAAGTGCGACGCCAGCACGAAAAGCAGTTCAATGCGCTGGAGTTGCAGCACAAGGCGGCCGCGCGCAGCGCGGCACGCTGGCTGCTTGAAGAAGGCCTACAGACGCCACGCAAAAGCGCCTGAACCACGCGCCATGCGCCTTGCCAGGGGCATGGCCGCTGGCTACCTTAGAACCCCGCACCTGCACCCTGTCAGCACTGCCAGAAAGGCGAGTGCTCCATTCGCCCTTTTCCTGCACTGCAAGGAGCCTGCTGCATGCTATCGCGCGCCTTCCGCCCTCTGGCCTATCTGGGTCTCGCCGCCACCCTGACAGGGGCGGTGACACTGAGTGGCTGCCAGTCCTTTTTAAACAGTCGCTACAGCGCCAGCCTGCACCCGGATCAAGGCATAGTGCGGGTCAAGGGCCTGGCGCAAAGCGTGGTGATCCGGCGCAACGCCCTGGGCATGCCGCTGATCGAGACCAACACCTTCCATGACGCGCTGTTTGCCCTGGGCTATGTACACGCCACCGATCGCCTGAGCCAGATGGTCGGCCTGCGCCTGATGGCCGAAGGTCGTCTGGCAGAAATGGCCGGCCCCGGGGTGCTGGAAATCGACCGCTTTATGCGCGCGGTCAACCTGAAGAAGAGCGCCGAGGTGCTCTACCGCAACGCCTCGCCACGCTTGCAGAAGTTCTTCGAGGTCTATGCCCGCGGGGTCAATGCCTATCTGTTCCGCTACCGCGACAAGCTGCCGATGGACCTGGCCGAGTCCGGCTATCGCCCGCCCTACTGGAAAGCCGAAGATTCCGTGCTGGTGTTCTGCCTGCTGAACTTCGGCCTGGCGGTCAATCTGCAGGAGGAAGTCGCCTCACTGGTGCTGGCGCAGAAAGTCGGCAGCGAGCAACTCGCCTGGCTGCTGCCGACCTACCCGGATGAGCCGCTGCCAATCGAGGAGGCGGCCAAGCTCAAGGGCCTTGACCTCAATGGTCAACTGGCTGGCCTGAGTGCTGTCAGCGATGCGCTCAGCCAATTCAGCGACGCCCATATGCTCGGCGTCGCCGCTTCCAACAACTGGGCGATTGCGCCACAGAACAGCCGCAGTGGCAAAAGCCTGCTGGCCAACGACACCCACCTGCCATTGTCGATGCCCTCGGCATGGAATTTCGTGCAGATCCGCTCACCCAAATACCAGGCCGCCGGCGTGTCGATTGCCGGCGTACCGGCGGTGGTCGCCGGCTTCAATGGCAAGCTCGGCTGGGGCATGACCATGGTCATGGGTGACAACCAGGATCTGTTCCTCGAACGGGTCAGGCGTCAAAACGGCCAGCTTTATTACCTGGCCAACGGCAAATGGTTACCGGCCCAGCAGCGCCAGGAAACCTTCTTTATCAAAGGCCAGCGACCGATCCGCGAAACCATCTTCGAAACGCGCCACGGTCCGCTGCTGAACTCGGTGCTGGGTGAGCGCAAGCATATGTTGCAGCCGCCACAACTGAGCACGGGCTATGGCCTGGCGCTGCAAACCACCCAGTTCGAAGCAGACAAGACCCTCGATGCCTTCTTCGATCTGTCCCGCGCCCAGTCCGTGGAACAGGCCTTCGAGGCCACCCGCGAAGTGCGCGCCATGCCACTCAACATCGTCTTCGCCGACGCCCAGCATATTGGCTGGCAGGTCACCGGCCGCTTCCCCAACCGGCGCGCCGGCCTCGGTCTGCTGCCCTCGCCGGGCTGGGATGGCCAGTACGACTGGGACGGCTTCGCCGACCCGATGCTCCACCCCTACGACCAGGACCCGCCGCAAGGCTGGCTGGGCACCGCCAACCAGCGCAGCGTACCGCGCGGCTATGGCATGCAGCTGTCCAACTCCTGGTACTACCCCGAACGCGCCGAGCGCATCGCCGAACTGGCCGGCACGGGCAAGCACGACACCCAGAGCATGATCGCCATGCAGTACGACCAGACCTCGCCCTTTGTCGGCAAACTGCAACGCATGTTCAGCGCCCCCGGCATGGCCGAGGCCCTGCAAGCCGCCATCGAAGCCCTGCCGGCGGAGGAACGCAGCAAGGCCCGCGAAGCCCATGGGCGCCTGCTCAAGTTCGACGGCAAACTGGCCGCCAACTCGGCCGATGCCGCCCTGTACAGCGCCTTCCTCCATGAAAGCGCGCGGCAGACCTTCCTCGACGAACTGGGCCCGGAAACCAGCCCGGCCTGGCAAGCCCTGGTGGAAACCGCCAACAGCTCTTACTCGGCCCAGGCCGACCACCTGCTCGGGCGTGACGACAGCCCGTTCTGGAACGATAGGCGCACGCCGCAGCAGGAAGACAAAGCAGCGATCCTGGCCCGCAGCCTGGCGGGCGCGGTGAGCTTTATGGAGGCCAAGCTGGGCAATGAACGCAGCGCCTGGCAATGGGGCAAGCTGCACCACTACAACTGGATCACCGAAACCAGCCAACTGGCACCCTATATGAGCGCCAGCCAACGCGCAGGGATCAACTCGCTCAAGGGCTACCTAGATCGCGGCCCCTACCCTGCCGGCGGCGACCACAGCACCCTCAACGTATCGGCCTACCACTGGGGGCAGGACTTCGACACCTGGCTGATCCCGGCCATGCGCATCGTCGTCGACTTCGGCCGCGCGGAGCCGCTGATCGGCCTCAACAGCTCGGGGCAGTCCGGCAACCCGGCAAGCCCGCACTACGCCGACGGTATCGACGCCTGGCTCAAGGGCCAGTACATGAGTTTCCCCATGCAGCCACAGAATCTCGACAAGGCCTATGGCAACAGGCGCTTGCTGCTGATGCCTGCCCAATAACTACCGCTCGTCGGCAAGCATGGAACCTTTTCCAGGATTGCCACTCTGAACACTATGGACTTACTCCATAGATCATCGTTTTAGGGCGCTTATAGCGCCCTTTCTTTTATGTCTGCCATCCATGGCGGCCACCCTCTGTGTCTTCGCCTCGCGACGCTCAACATCGCTCAGGCAATCTTTTATGGCCTGCCATCCACGGCGGCCACCCGTCGTGTCTTCGCCTCGCGACGCTCAACATCGCTCAAGGCAGTTTTTTATGGCCTGCCATCCCTGGCGGCCACCCTTCGG
>DASUOY010000500.1:0-7318 GCA_036276395.1 Pseudomonas sp. | reverse complement strand
ACCCACCCGCTGCTGGACGCCTTTACCAGCTACGGCACCCAGCTGTTCTGGCCACTGATGCCAATACCCACGGCCTGGTCGAGCATCTTTATCATCGACCCGCTGTACACCCTGCCGCTGGCTATCGCGGTGGCGCTGGGGCTGCTCTATGGCCTGCGCGACCATGGTCTGCAGAACACAGCGGCCAAGGCACCAGCACTGGCGCTGCTGATTTCCTCGCTGTACCTGGGCTTTACCCTGGGCGGCAAATATATGGCCGAGCAGCGGGTGGAAGCCGAGCTGGCGCGTCAAGGCATCGCAGCGCAGCAAATCTTCAGCACCACCACGCCGTTCAACAGCCTGCTGTGGCGGGTGATAGTGCTCGATGGCGAGTATTACCACGAGGCCCTGGTCAGCTGGTTTGACGATACGCCGCCGACGCTGGCGCGCATTCCCCGTGGCACCCAGCTGGCCGCGGCCCTGGCCGATTCGCCGGCCCATGCGCGCCTGGCCTGGTTTACCAATGGCGTGCTGCGCTACGACCGGATCGGCGAACAGCTGGTGGTCACCGATATCCGCCTGGGCATGACCGGCTTCCACCCCTTCCGCTTTGACTTCGCCACCCTGGAACAGGGCCAGTGGCGCGTGCATCCGCAGATCCAGCGCCTGCCCTTCGAGCGCGGTGACCTGCAGCGCCTGCAGCTGCTGCTGACCCGGATCTGGCGCCCCGAGGTGGATGTGCCGCTGCTGGCCTGGGCCAACGAGCTGGGCAAACCGCGCATGGGCGCAACGCAGCTCCCCTGCACGGCCGAGCCGGATAACTGCTGATGCTGCCGTAGGGTGCGCACGGCGCACCCTACGCATAAGCCCTTTTAAGTGCGGAACTGCCGCACCAGGCCCTGCAGCTCCACGCCCAGGCGCGCCAGTTCGGCGCTGGAGGCGGCGGTGCGCTCGCTGGCGCTGGCGCTCTGCTCGCCGATATCGCGCACCCGGGTCACGCTTTCGCTGATATTTTCCGCCACCGCGCTCTGTTCTTCGGCGGCCGCGGCGATCTGCTGGTTCATCTGCTCGATGGTGCTCACCGCCTGGGTGATGCGCCCCAGGGCATCGCCCGCCTCGGCGGCCAGGCCGACGGTCTGCTGGGTCAGCTGACGGCTGCTTTCCATCTTATCCACCGCGCCCTTGGCCATGCGTTGCAGGCTGTGGATCAGGCTTTCGATCTCCTCGGTGGAGTCCTGGGCGCGCTTGGCCAGGGCGCGCACCTCGTCGGCCACCACGGCAAAACCACGGCCCTGCTCACCGGCCCTGGCGGCCTCGATGGCGGCGTTCAGCGCTAGCAAATTGGTCTGCTCGGCAACATTGCGGATCACCTCCAGCACGCTGCCGATACGCGTACTTTCCTGGTTCAGCGCGGCTATGGCCTCGGCCGACAGCTCGACCTCGCCGGCCAGCCGGCCGATCTGACCGATGGCCTGCTGCACCACCTGATTACCCTGCTGGGCCTCCTGATCGGCATCGCGGGCAGCCTGGGAAGCCTGCTCGGCGTTTTGCGCCACCTCCTGCACGGTGGCGGCCATTTCGTGCATGGCGGTGGCGGTCTGTTCGGTTTCCATTTTCTGCGCTTGCACCCCGGCGCTGGTTTGCGCGGTGATGGCCGACAGCTGCTCGGCCGCCGCGGCAATCTGCCCGACCCCACCACCGATGCGCCCGACCAGGGTGCGCAGGCTGACGCTCATGCCGTGCATGGCCGCCATCAACTGGCCCACTTCATCCTGGCGGTCCTGCAGCAGCTCCTGGCTCAGATCGCCCTCGGCGATGCGCCGGGCAAAGCCCAGGGCCTGACGCAGCGGCGCGACTATGGAACGGCTGATCAGCAAGGCCGCCAGCAACCCCAGCACCACCGCCGCCAGGCCCATGCTGCCGAGCATCAACTGGGCCTGGCGACTGTCGTCGGCCATTTCCTGTTCCTCCCGCGCCTTGGCTTCCTCGGCCAGCGCCAGCACCACGCCCGCCTGCTCGACCATGGCCGCCTCGCTGCTGTGGTTCTGCTCGCGCATCTGCTGGTAGTTGCTGAACGCCTGCTGATACTGAGCCAGGGCCTGCAAGGCGGTCTCGATGGAGCGCTTCTGCTCATCGTCCAGCCAGACCATCAGGCTGGACGCCACGGTCTGCAATTCGTCCTTGATATAACGCCATTCCTCCAGGGATTCGGCGGCGCCGTCGATAATGAACTGGCTCTCATGGCCGCGCAGGTCGAGCATGCGCTTGCTCAGGCCCGAGGCGGTTTCCGCCAGGGTCAGCGGATCGCTGCCGCGCAGCTTGTCGCCGGCCAGACGCAATTCACGCACGGCGTCATACATATCCAGCTCGATCGTGTCGAACTGGTCCCGTGCCTCCCCCGCCGCCGCGCGCATCTGGGTGCGCGCGGCGCGGGCGTTGTCCTGCTGCTGGACAAAGGCATCGAACTGGCTGCGGTAGTCGGCTATGGCTTGCTGCATGCGCTGCAGCCCCGCCCGGTCGGCGGCGGAACTGTGCTGCAACTGGGTGGCCAGCAGCTCGCCCACCTTGTCCAACTGGCTGCGCATCTGGGTCGCCGCCTCGGCGCTCTGGTGCAGGGCAAAATCGCGCTCGAAGCGCCGCGCCTGGAGGATCTGCGCATCGATGGCGGACAGCCGGCTGGCATGCGCATGCCCCTGCAACACCGCCTGCACCGCGAGAAAGCCACTGCCGGTCACGGCAAGGGTCAGCAGCAATACCAGGGCGAAGCCACAGAGGAGTTTTTTGCCGACACTGAGATCGGCGAACAGGCGGGCGGCAGAGGGCATGACAATGACTCCGTTTTTATTATCGGCAGCAACCCCACAGCAGTTGCGCCTGGCATGGCTGCAAGCAGTTTAGTCACTCACTTGCTCAAGCGTTTGCAACCGCTGCGCCAGTCTCGGCCAAGGCCCGCAAACCCGGCCCAGAAGCCGCGCCAGAGGGTTTTGGCGCAGGATTGGCACGGCTGCCGGCTCAACTTTTGGCGCATTTCCGCCATAACGGCCGCCGCATTGGCGGAATTACGCCTAACCAATACAGCGCCCACAAAAAAGGGCGCATGACCTATGGCCATGCGCCCTTGGCAGACGCCTCGCGGCGCCTGGGTTAGCGCCCGGCGAGCGCCGGCACGACCCGTGGCCGCAGCACTTCACCCAGCACGGCGAGCAGGCCGATGGCCCCGGCAATCCAGTACCACTGGGCCACCGGATCAAACATCAGCCAGCCCAGGGCATGCAGGAACACCGTCATGATCAGCACCGGGCTGACGTAACGCACCATAAACAGCCACAGCACATAGCCCAGCGGCGGCAGGTTCAGCTCATCGCGCATGATCTCGCTGCGCAGGCAGTAGCCCGCCAGGATCACCATGCAGATACCGCCCAGGGGCATCATCCAGCGCGAGGTCAGGTAGTCCAGGCCATCGAACAGGGTGAAGCCAAATAGCTTCCACTCGGCACCTATATTGAACGAGAGCATGGCCAGCAGGCTGATCAGCAGCAGCACCACGCCAGCGCCTGCGGCGGCCTTGAAACGGCTGATGCCGTGTTTTTCATTGAGGTAGGCAACCAGCGCTTCGATCATCGAGATGGCCGAGGTCAGCGCCGCGACCGAAACCATGGCGAAGAACAGCACGCCGAATAGCGTGCCGAACGGCATCTGCTGGAAGGCCAGCGGCAGGCTCATAAAGATCAGGCCAGGGCCGGCGCTGGGGCTCATGCCGTTGGCGAAGATCACCGGGAAGATCGCCAGGCCCGCCAGCAGCGCCACGCAGGTGTCGGCGATGGCCACCACAAAGGTGGTGCGGGCAATCGACTGCCCGTCCGGCAGATACGAGCCGTAGGTCAGGATGGCCCCGGAAGCCAGGCTAAGGGTGAAGAAGGCATGGCCCAAAGCGGCCAACAGGGCTTCACCGGTGATTTTCGAGGCATCGAAGGTAAACAGGAAGGCGAAGCCCTGGGCGAAGCTGCCGCTGGTCCAGGCGTAGCCAACCAGCACGATCAGCATCACCGCCAGCCCCGGCATCATCCAGCGGAAGGCCTTTTCCACGCCGGCCTGCACACCCTTGCCGACAATCCACAGGGTCAGCAGCGCCACCAGTACGCTCCAGCCGCCGAGCTGCCAGGGGTTGGCGTTATGCGCCTCGAACACCCCGCCAAGCGCTTCCACGCTGCTGGCAGCCAGGGAGCCGTCGAGCATCTTCCAGGTGTAGGCAAAGGCCCAACCGGCGACGACCACGTAGAAGCACAGGATCATAAAGCCGGCGAGCATGGCCATCAGGCCGACGCCTTTCCACAGCGGGTTGCCATTGTTCTCGCGCACCACCCGGGCGATGGCATCAATCGGGCTGCCACGGCCACGGCGACCGAGGGCGATCTCGGTCATCATCACCGGAATGCCGATGGCCAGGATGCAGGCCAGGTACATCAGTACAAAGGCACCACCGCCGTACTCGCCGGTGATATAGGGAAACTTCCAGATATTGCCCAGGCCCACGGCGGAGCCGGTTGCAGCAAGGATAAAGCCCCAGCGCGAGAGCCAGAGGTTCTTCGGTTTTTCACGAGTCATGCGTCACCTGTTTGTTTTTATCTGTGACGAAATAGAACCCGCCGCACTTGTGGCGCAGCGGAGTGGCAAGGCTTTTATGGAGCCGGATTCGCCTGCCCCCAACGGCGGCGAAACCGGCGGGGATCACTGGGCGTCGGGTTGCACCTCCGGCGCCGCCTGTTTAAAGGCATCCAGAGATTCACAACGCGCCGCCATGGCGAGAATGCGTGGGTACGCAGCGAGGTCACAGTTAAAACGGCGCGCATTATACAGCTGCGGGATCAGACAGGCTTCCAGATATCCGGGCCGTTCGCCCAGCGACAGGCGCCCATCGAATACCGCCAGCCCGGCCTCGACGGCGGCCAGGCCCGTATGCAGCCAATGCTGGTACCAGGCGTCTTTCCCCGCCTCGCTTACACCCAGCTCGCCGGTGAGGTATTGCAGCACCCGCAGGTTGTTCAGCGGGTGCAGGTCGCAGGCGATATGCAGGGCCAGGGCGCGCACCTGGGCGCGCATGCCTGGGTCGGACGGCAGCAATGCCGGCACCGGGAAGACTTCGTCGAGGTATTCGAGAATCGCCAGGGACTGGGCGATGCGCACCCCGCCGTTGCCCTTGTCCACCAGCAGCGGCACCAGTTGCTGCGGGTTGAGCGCCTGGTACTCGGCCGAGTGCTGCTGGCCGCCCTCCTTGACCAGATGCACCGGTACCTGCTGATAGGCCAGGCCCTTGAGGTTCAGGGCGATACGCACGCGATAGGCGGCGCTGGAGCGCCAGTAGCCGTAGAGCGTCAACTCAGTGTTCATAGCGCTCCACCGCCTGGTCGATAGCGCCGAAGATGCTGTGGCCGCTCGCGTCGAACATCTCGATACGCACCCGGTCACCGAACTTGAGGAACGGGGTTTTCGCCTCGCCGCTCTCGATAATTTCCAGCATGCGCTTCTCCGCCAGGCAGGACGAACCCGCGCTGCGGTCGTAGTTCGACACGGTGCCGGAACCTATGATGGTGCCGCAGCCCAGGGGGCGGGTCTTGGCCGCATGAGCGACCAGGGTGGGGAAGTTGAAGGTCATGTCCACGCCGGCATCCGGCTGACCGAACAGCGCGCCGTTGATATGGGACACCAGCGGCCGATGCACCTTGCCGCCCTGCCAGCTATCGCCCAGCTCGTCCGGGGTAATCGCCACCGGCGAGAAGCTGGATGAGGGCTTGCTCTGATAGAAGCCGAAGCCCTTGGCCAGCTCGCCGGGGATCAAGTTGCGCAGCGATACGTCGTTGACCAGCATCAGCAGCTGGATATGCGAGGCGGCCTCGGCGGCGGTTGCGCCCATCGGCACGTCATCGGTGATCACCGCGATCTCGGCTTCCAGGTCGATGCCCCAGGCCTCGTCGGCCATCTGGATCGGGCTGTGCGGCGGGATAAAGCAGTCGGCGCCGCCCTGGTACATCAGCGGGTCATGCCAGAAGCTTTCCGGCATCTCGGCGCCACGGGCCTTGCGCACCAGCTCCACATGGTTGACGTAGGCGCTGCCATCGGCCCAGTGATAGGCGCGCGGCAATGGGCTGTGGCAGGCGGCCTGGTCGAAGGCGAACGCGCCCTGTCCCAGGCCATCGTTCAAACGCTGATACACCGCCTCCAGCTTGGGTTTGGCCACGGCCCAGTTATCCAGCGCGGCCTGCATCGTGGCGGCGATGGCCGGCACTTTAACCGCGCGGCTAAGGTCGCGGGATACCACGACGAGCATGCCGTCGCGGCCTTGATTCAGTGATGCGAGTTTCATCAGGAGTCCTTGCCCGGCGCACGCCAGGAATTCACATATTCGGGAACATCCACCCCGGCGGCGGCTTCGCCGACTTCCAGGGCGCGGCGGGTATCGATCATCACCGCCACCTCATCGATAAAGCTGGCCGGATCGGTCTGCGCTTTTTTCAGCGCCTTGGGGTGCGGGCCATGGGGGAAGCCGCACGGATGCAGGGTGACCATGCCCTGCTCGATATTGTCGCGGCTGAAGAAGTTGCCACGGTGGTAGAACAGCACTTCGTCGTAGTCGTCGTTGTTGTGATAGAACGGCACCTTCAGTGCGCCGGGGTCGCTCTCCACCGGGCGCGGAGTAAAGGTGCAGATCACAAAACCATTGGCCACGAAGGTGGTGTGCGCCGACGGCGGCAGGTGGTAGCGGTGGCTCATCAGCGGGCGGATATCACGCCAGTTGAGACGCACCACAGTGTTGTCGCCATGCCAGCCGACCACATCCAGCGGGTTGTAGGGATAGGTCACGGTGCTGATCTGGCCACGGCGCTTGATGCGAATCTGCCAGCTGTTCTCGTCCTGCTGCGCCTTGAAGGCCTCGTCCAGCTTGGGATGATCGAGCACCGCCGGGTCGAAGATCGCCTGCGGGCCGAGCAAGCCCTTGTCCGGCAGCTGGTAGGCGCCGTCGGTGCTTTCGATCAGCAGCATAAAGGTCGGCTCGCTGGCCTCGATACGCCAGGCGGTACCGCGCGGTATCAGCAGGTAATCGCCGTCGCGGTAGGTCAAATGGCCGAAGTCGCAGTAGAAGTGCCCTGCCCCCTCATGGATAAACAGCAGGTCATCGCCGTCGGCGTTGCGCACCAGATGGCGCATGGCGCCGTGGGTTTTCCACACGCGCAGCTTCACATCGCTGTTATGCAAGGTCAGTGGCGCGGCCAACGGGCAATCACGCTCGCTGGAGATGTCGTTGAAATTGAATGCATGCGGGCGCAGCGGCCCTTGCCAGTCG
>DASUOY010000499.1:0-2014 GCA_036276395.1 Pseudomonas sp. | reverse complement strand
GAGGGCGCGCGGGGCCACCACCCAACCCAGGCGCCAGCCGCTCATGGCGTGGGACTTGGACAGGCTATTGAGCGTCGCCGTGCGCTCGGCCATGCCCGGCAGGCTGGCCGGGCTGATGTGCTCGCCCTCGAACAGCAGCTCGCTATACACCTCATCGGAGATCAGCCACAGGTCGTGGTCGATGCACAGCGCGGCGATGGCCTCCCAGGTGGCGCGCGGCAGGCTGGCGCCGGAGGGGTTGTGCGGGCTGTTCAGCGCCAGGGCGCGGGTGCGCGGCGTGATGGCCGCGGCCACATCGGCGGCCTGCAGGCGAAAGCCGTACTCGGCGCGCAGCGGCACCGGTACCACGCGGGCACCACAGGCACCGAACACCGCCTCGTAGGTCACATACATGGGTTCCGGCACTATGATCTCGTCGCCCGCATCGAGCAGGCACTGGGCCACGCTGAACAGGCCGCACTGGGCGCCGGGCAGCACCACCACCTGCTCGGCGTCCACCGCCTGGCCGCTGCGGGCGCTGTGACGGGCGGCGATGCGCTGACGCAGTTCGCGCTTGCCGCGCACCTCGGCGTAGTGGGTATGGCCGGCCAGCAGGCTGTCGATGGCAGCCTGGACTATGGGATGCGGGGTGTCGAAGTCCGGGTCGCCCACCGACAGCAGAATAATGTCATCGCCACGCGCCTGGCGTTCCAGGGCGCGGTAATGAATGGTCCAGGCGGCGGCACCGTCACCGGCGATACGTTGGGTCAGTTGCGAATAGCGCATGGCAATCTCCTTCCCCGCCTTACTGGGCGCAGGCGTGCTTAAGTTCGATCAGGGTCACGCCGGGGTGGGCGAAGCCGGCCAGCAGGCCCTCCTGCAGTTCGTCCAGGCTCTGCGGCTGGCGCACCGCGCAGCCGAAGGCGCGGGCCAGGCCGATAAAGTCCGGATTGCGCGGTAGTACGCCGATGGGTTCGATATCCAGGCTGAGCATGTCGTCGCGGATCTGCCCCAGGGCATCGTTGTTCCACAGCAGCACCACTAGCGGGCTGTCCAGCTCCTCCACGGCGGTGGCCAGCTCTTGGGCGGTGTAGAGAAAACCGCCATCGCCCACCAGCACCAGGCCCGGGCGCTGTGGCGCGCCGAGCTTGGCGCCGATACCGGCCGGCAGGCCGTAACCCAGGGTGCCGTAGCCGGTGGGGTGCAGCCAGCTGCGCGGCCCACTGCTGGGGAACAGGTAGTTGCCACTGTAGGCCAGCTGGGTCATATCGGTGCTGACAAAG
The DNA here is from genome assembly GCA_036276395.1 of Pseudomonas sp. Lineage (GTDB taxonomy): Bacteria > Pseudomonadota > Gammaproteobacteria > Pseudomonadales > Pseudomonadaceae > Aquipseudomonas. Next base: position 752 of record DASUOY010000499.1, on the reverse strand, counting down.
GCATCGGCCGGCAACACCTGCGCGATGCGCTCGAGGATCGCCTGGTGGATACGCTGCAACGGCCCCTGGCTGCCATGAATCGCCGCCTTCAGAGTGGCCACCGCATCCTGTGCCGCGGCCGGATCGCGCGCCCTATCGGGCAGGTGCTGCAACAGGGCTTGCAGGCTAAGGCGGGCATCGCCGCGCAGGGCGATAACGCAGGGGTAGAAGTCGTTGAACTTGCGCGGGTCGATATCGATGCGGATCAGCTCGCCGGTCAGCGGCAGGCGCTCGCGCCAGAAGTCGGTGTCGGCCATCTCGGTGCCTACCGCCAGCACCAGATCGGCCTGCTCGATCAGCTGCCAGCCGGGCTCCACGCACAGGCTGGCGCCGGCATGCAGCGGCGCCCCCGCCGGCAGCAAACCCTTGCCGGCCACAGTGGTAAACACCGGCGCGGCCAGACGCGCACTGAGTTCGGCCAGCGGCTTGCCAGCGTCCAGCGCGCCGCCGCCGGCAATGATCATCGGCCGTTTGGCCAGCGCCAACCTGGCCGCCGCCTGCTGCAACAACTCGGCGGCAGGCAGGCCGCGAGCGGGACGACAGGCCACCTCGGCCGTCCAGTCCCGCGCCACTGGAGCGGCCAGCACGTCCAGCGGCACCGAGATATGCACCGGGCGCGGCCGTTCGCTATCGAACACCGCCCAGGCCCGGGCGAGCAGCTCGGGCAGATCCTCGGGGCTCAGGGCCAGGGCGGAAAGGCGCTGATCGGCGCG
>DASUOY010000498.1:0-5648 GCA_036276395.1 Pseudomonas sp. | reverse complement strand
GTCAACCTGATGAGTTCGGTGAAGATGCGCGAGTCGCACCAGGCCTGCATGCCGCTGATCCATCTGGATCGCAGCCACAAGCTGACCCAGCAGTTTGTCGAGCTGCATGACTTGCTTAACGCCAGCTGATACGGCGGATGGAAAACAAAAAAGCTGCCTAGGCAGCTTTTTTGTTGGGCATAGAAAACCTAACGGACGACGTAAATATCGCAAGGAGCCTTGTGCAGAAAGTGCTGGGCCAGGCTGCCGAGCAGGGCTTGTGACAGCGCGCTGCGGCCATGGCTGCCGAGTACCAGCAGTTCGATGCGATCATTTTTCAGTTGCGCCTGCAGGCAGCGCAGGATGCCGCCCTGTTGCACCGAGTGGCTGAGTTTGGGGCCCTTGGCGGGCAGGTTCTGCGCCTCGTCCTTGAGCAGCTGGTCGATCAGCGCCTTCTGCGTGGCCAGTTGCGCTTCGACCTGCTTGGGCGTGCCCTTGTCCGGTTCGAATACATGCAGGGCGTGCAGTTCGGCGGTTTCCGGCAGCAGGCGATAGGCCTGGCCGAGGGCGCTGCAGGCGCACAGGGAGAAGTCGATGGCCGACAGGGCGCGCTCATAGGGCTTGAAGTCGCCGCGTGCCACCAGCAGCAGTGGCACCGGGCAGTTGCGCGCGATGCGGTCGAGGCTGGTGCCGGAGAAGAAGTCGTGGCGCTGGTGGTGGCCGCCCAGGACCAGCAGGTCGTAGTCGCCTTCGGCCAGTTGCTGCAGCACCACTTCCGAGGGCTTGTTGCCGGTGCGGATCAGCAGCTCGGTGCCGGGCGGGGCGTATTGGGTCAGGCTGCGGTCTAGGGCCTGCTTGGCCTGCTCATGTTCCTGGCTGCTCTTGCTCGGGTCGAGCACATGCAGCATGGTCAGTTTGGCGTTGAATTGCTTGGCCAGTTGGGCGGCGCGGCACAGCGCCATATCGGCGGTGTCACGCAGGTCGTGGGCAATCAAGATGTGGCTGGGCATGGTCGGCTTTCTCCTGCCGATACCTGTCGGCAAATTTATTGTGACCTCGAGTGATAGCTGGACATTTGACCCAGCGCAAGGTCAAGGCTCAACGTGCGCGTAATTGATACAGCCCGCGACTCTCCGCCACTACTTCACCACTGTCGTCGGTCAGCCGCAACTGCAAAAGATACTCGGCTTTGCCCTCTTGCGTGACTTGTTTTTGCAGGCGTTCAACCTCCTCGGCGGCGAGCCGCGCCTCGACCCGGATATCGCCCGTGGCGGGGCGGCGAAAGCGCAGATTCATCTCCTTGACGATGGGGTAGAAGCGCTGCGCATCGAAGCTGGTGAGAAACAGCGCGCCGCCGGGAATCTCCGCCAGGGTGAAGAGGGCGCCGGCGTACATGCTGCCGATATGGTTCTGGTTGCCGGCCAGCGGCATGCACAGGCGCACGTGGCCGGGTTCGAGCAGCTCGGCCTTGAGGCCGCTGCGTTTGACGAAGGCGATCTGCTCTTCGGTAAGCTGGCGAATCAACTCGGCTGGCATCGACATGGACTGACTCCGGGGTGGTAGTCAGGCCAGCCTAAGGCCTGCTGCGCTACGGGGTAATGACCGCGCCGCCCCCAAGCCATTGACCGATTCGCTCAGATGCCCTGTTGGCGCAGCCAGCCCAACAGCTGGGGCAGTGGCAAGGCGCCACTCTGGCGCGCTACCTCGACGCCGCCCTTGAGCAGGATCAGGCTGGGGATCGAGCGGATGCCCATTTCGGCCGACAGTTGCGGGTTGGCCTCGCTGTCCAGCTTGGCCAGGCGGCAGCGCCCCTGCAGCTGGCTGGCGGCCTGTTCAAAGATCGGCGCAAAGCTGCGGCACGGGCCGCACCAGCTGGCCCAGATATCGATCAGCAGCGGCAGGTCACCCTTGTTCTGCGCGTCGAAGCTGGCCTGGGTTAGCTCGAAGGGGCTGCTCGGCAGCACCTCGGCCTTGCAGCGGCCACAGCGCGGCGCATCGGCGAGACGTGCGGCGGGGATGCGGTTAAGGCCATTGCACTGGGGGCAGGGGATCAGCAGGGGATCGGACATGGGCGACTCCAGAATCGGGATAGCCCTAATCTGGTGTCTCCCAAGCAAATATCAAGGCGGGCCTGGCCGGAAACCCACGGCTGGTATTAGGCCAGGGCCATATAGATGTTGTAGGAGCTGATCAGCACGATCAGGCAGCCGACGATGGTCAGCAGGGTGCGCGCCGACAGTTTCTTGCACAGCAGGGCGGCGAAAGGCGCGGCGAACAGGCCGCCGAACACCAGGCCGGCCACCATCATCCAGGTGCTCGGTTCGCCGGCCAGGAGAATAAAGGAGGTGGCGCTGGAGATGGTCAGGAAAAACTCGGCGAAGTTCACCGTGCCGATGGTGGTGCGCGGGTCGCTGCCGGAGCCGAGCAGGCTGCTGGTCACTACCGGGCCCCAGCCACCGCCGCCGGCGGCATCGACGAAACCGCCGAATAGCGCCAGTTTGGCCACGTGCTTGGGCTCCTTGCGTTGTTGCTGCACATGGCGATAAGCCTTGCTCAGGATATACAGGCCCATCAGCAGCAGGTAGGCGGAGATATAGGGCTTGAGTACCTTGCCGTCGAACTGGGTGATCAGCACCGCGCCGAGGATGGCACCTATGATGCCCGGCAGCAGCAGACGCATGAACAGCGACTTGTTGACGTTGCCCAGCTTGACGTGGGAGATGCCCGACAGGCCGGTGGTGAACACTTCGGCGATATGCACGCTGGCGCTGGCTGCGGCCGGTGAGGCGCCGGCACTGAGCAGGAATGTGGTGGCGGTGATGCCGTAGGCCATGCCCAGGGCGCCATCGATGACCTGGGCGAAGAAGCCGACGGCCACGGCGCTCCAGAATGCCGGACTGTTCAGGGTCGTCTCGATGATTTCCATCCCGCTGTGACCACCGTTGTCGCCGAAGAACAGGCGCCAGGCCAGGGTGCCGAGCAGGCTGAGCAGGATCATTACCGCCGCCCACATCGCAGCCCGCAGGACCGGGTGGTTGCCAGGGTGGCTGACGAAGTCTTCTACGGGCGGCAGGCCAAGCGCTTCGTGCTCGGCGTTGAGCGGGCTGGAGCTGAGATCGAGATCGCGGATTTTCATGCAGTGGTGGGCCTGACAGTGTGCGGTAGAACAGGCTGGAATGGCGTAGCGGGCAAAGATAAGCGGCTTTCCTTAGATAGTCTAAGAATGTTTGGGAAGGTTTATATGCCTTTTCGGTTTAATCGATATGGCTGTACCGCTGCCCCAGTGGCGCACTGTGTCTGTGTGTCGGCGGCGTGCCGAGCTAGGCTCAAGGCTCCTCCCACCTCGCCTGCGACCCTGCCGATGAGCATCCAAACCTTTACGCCGCCCAGCCAGTTCGAACCCATAGGGCCCTATAGCCATATCGCCAAGAGCGGCCCCTTTATCTACCTATCCGCCACCCCTGGGGTGGACGGCGCCGGCCAGTTGGTCGGCCCGGATGCCTATAGCCAGTCACGGCAGATCCTCAGCAACCTGCGGGCGATGCTGGAGTCGGTGGGGGCCAGCCTGGAGGATGTCATGCATGTGCAGGTGTTTCTCAAGCGGGTGGAGGATTTCGCCGCGATGAACCGCGCCTACGCCGAAGCCTTCGCCCAGCACTTGCCGGCCCGCACGGTGATCTGTGTCGCCGACTTGCCCAAGCAGGGCGCCTTGCTGACCATAAATCTGCAGGCAATCTGTCACGACGCCGGTGCCCAGCCATGCGCCTAGTAGCCCTCGAACCCTGTGCAAGCAAGGAGCCAGCATGCGTCAGCTAGGTATTCTCGGTGGCATGAGCTGGGAGTCCACGGCGAGTTATTACCGCCTGCTCAATCAGGGCGTGCGCCAGCGTCTGGGTGGTTTGCACTCGGCGCCTTTGCTGCTGCGCTCGCTGGATTTCGCCGAGATCGCCGCGCTGCAGCAGCGCGGTGACTGGCTGGCGGCCGGGCAGTTGCTGGCGCACGCGGCTCGCGAGCTGGAGCGCGGCGGGGCGACGGCCTTGTTGCTGGCCACCAACACCATGCACAAGGTGGCACCGGCCATCGAGGCGGCAGTGGCTATTCCCCTGCTGCATATCGGCGATGCGGTCGGCCAGGCGCTGCAACAACGCGGCGTGAGCCGGGCGGCGCTGCTCGGCACGCGCTTTACCATGCAGGAGGACTTCTATCGCCAGCGCCTGGCCGAGCGCTTCGGCATCCAGGTGCTGCTGCCCACGCCGGCGCAAATAAGCGAGATCGACCGGGTGATTTTCGCCGAGCTGTGCCAGGGCCGCTTTCTCGACAGCGCCCGCGCCTTTTATCTGGAGTGCCTGCAACAGTTGCACGAACAAGGCGCCGAGGTGGCGATTCTCGGCTGCACCGAGATCGGTCTGCTGCTGGAGGGGGTAGCCGCCCCACTGCCGCTGCTCGATAGCTGTGAGCTGCATGTGGCGATGGGCCTGCAGTGGTTGCTGGCGCAGCCCTAGAAGTTGAGGGCCTGATCGCTTTGTTGTGGGCTCAGGTATTTGAGGAAAATGGACCTGAGGGTGCCGTCGGCTTTCATCTCGTCAATCAGGCCTTTCATATTCAGGTAGTCCTGTTCCGAGAAGTGCGCCTTGCTCAGGATCAGGTTGTGCGCAATTGCCGAGCGCTCGGGCTCCCAGTCGTGGACGATCACGCGGTCGTTGAGCCCGAGTTCATCCAGCTCCTTGGCATAGAACACCGGCAGGGAAACGATCAGGTCCACCCGGTTACCGGCTTTGAGCATCAGGAACAGGTTGTGGATGGTCAGCACCTCATGCACCCGGCCCTTGGCGCGCAGCCTGTCGAGCAGCTCGTCGAAATATTCGCCGTGTTTGAAGCCGCGGACCACCGCGGCGGCGGTGCGCTCATCCTGTAGCAAACTGTCGGCCGTGGCGTATTTGCTATCGGTGACCAGCGCCATGTTCTTCTGCGCGATATAGGGAATGAAAAAGGCGAACTCATCGCGCTCGGCCGTTCTGATGCCCGATACGCTCATGGGCAGCGAGCCCTCTTTTAGCTCTTTCCATATCCGCACGCGTGGCCGTTCGATGTAATCGAAGCTGTAACCGCCCCTGTTCTTCAGCTCATCGACCACGTCCTTGTCGATGCCGGCACCGTTCGAGTAGAGGTAACCGGCTTCGTAAAAGGCCACCTTGAGGGTGCTGTCCAGTACGTCCTGCGTTGCGCCATGGCCGTTGCCCGGCAGCATCGGCATGCAGCAGATCAGGGCCCAGAGCCATGAGTTGAGGGTTGTCGGGGCAGCCATGCACGTCGCTTCCTGGGCGTGCTCACGGAGGAGTGTGAGCGGGGGTGGACTGCAGTGTAGTTGCCACGGCACTGGCTGCTTGCTCAGGCGCTACTGGTAGTGCTCCAGGGCCTGCACCTGCAGGCGCTCCTGCGCGGCGAAGCGTTGTTCGATCAGCTCGGCAATCGCCGCCTGCTGATCCGTCGGGCTCAGGCCGGACTGGCGAATGGCGCTGCGTTGTTCTTGGTAGTCGCGCAGGCGCTGGTTCCACTCGGCCTGGCGTTGATCCAGCGCGGCCAGCGCGGCGGCGGCCTCGTGGCCCAGTGTTGCGGCCCTGACCTGGAACAACGCCTCGGCGCTGGCTCCGCTCTGCTTCATCTGTTCG
>DASUOY010000497.1:0-3575 GCA_036276395.1 Pseudomonas sp. | reverse complement strand
GGCCAGCGCGGGGTGTCCGGGCAGTGGCTGATGAATTACCAGCGCTTTCTCTCGCAGCTGGAAACCGCCATCGGCCAGCAGCGCAACAGCGTCGCCTGGCACCGCGCCAATATGGACAAGGTGCGCGATGTCTGGCAGCAGCGTTATGCCCGCCTGGAGGGCCTGCGCAAGCTGGTCAGGCGCTATCAGGACGAGGCGCGCATGGCCGAGGACAAACGCGAGCAGAAACTTCTGGATGAACTGGCGCAGCGTTTATCCGGGCGCGATTCTTCTTTCTAGGGGCTGTGCCGCGCGCTGGCCGGGCTGTCGCCCAGCTGGTCGAAAAAGGCTGGGCGCTGGGCACAATTTCCTGGGCGCCTAAAGCCATCGGAAAGTTGCCCCACAGGCTTTAGGGTGCTACATCTTGCACAGGCACAATCTGTAGTCGGATGCGTGCGCTGCAGGCATCCTGGCTTTCCCGCGTATACGCGTATAGGAGCGATACATGACTATCACCTCGCTGCCCTCATCCGATGGGCAAGAGTTGACCATTCTGATTCAGGGACGTTTTGATTTCGGCGCGCATCAGGAGTTTCGCAACGCCTACGAGCGGGTTGGCAGCACGCCGAAAAGCTATGTCGTGGATCTGCAAGGCACGACTTACCTCGATAGCTCAGCCCTGGGCATGCTCTTGCTGTTGCGTGATCACGCCGGTGGCGACAGCGCGCAGATCCGTCTGCTCAACTGCAACCCCGACGTCCGCAAGATCCTGGCTATCTCGAACTTCGAGCAGCTGTTCCAGATCGTCTGAGCCGAGGCACCTGTCATGCCCGAGCGTCTGTCCATTCTGATCGCCGAGGACAACGCCGCCGACCGCATGTTGCTGTCGACCATCGTCAGCCGTCAGGGCCACAGGGTATTGACCGCCAGCAATGGCCTGGAAGCCCTGGCCTTGTTCGAGCAGGAACGCCCGCAACTGGTGTTGATGGACGCCCTGATGCCGGTGATGGACGGTTTCGAGGCGGCGCGGCGGATCAAGCAGTCGGCGGGCGAAGAGCTGGTGCCGATCATCTTTCTGACCTCCCTGACCGAAGGCGAAGCCCTGGTGCGTTGCCTGGAGGCCGGCGGCGACGACTTTCTCGCCAAACCCTATAACCGGGTGATCCTAGAGGCCAAGATCAAGGCCATGGAGCGCCTGCGCCGCCTGCAGGACACCGTGCTGAAGCAGCGCGACCTGATTGCCAAGCACAACGAGCACCTGCTCAACGAGCAGCGCGTGGCCAAGGCGGTGTTCGACAAGGTGACCCATTCCGGTTGCCTGGATGCGCCGAATATTCGCTACCTGCAATCGCCCTATGCGGTGTTTAACGGCGACCTGCTGCTGGCCGCATTCAAGCCTTCCGGTGGCATGCACGTATTGCTCGGTGATTTCACCGGTCATGGCCTGCCGGCGGCCATCGGTGCCATGCCGCTGGCCGAGGTGTTTTATGGCATGACCGCCAAGGGGTACTCGCTGGCCGAGGTGCTGCGCGAGATCAACGCCAAGCTCAAGCGCATCCTGCCGGTCGGCGTGTTCTGCTGCGCGACCTTGCTCAATGTCAGCTTCCAGCGCCAGGTGGTCGAGGTGTGGAACGGTGGCCTGCCCGATGGCTACCTGCTGCGCAGCAGCGGCGAGCGCTTGCCGCTGAAGTCGCGGCACTTGCCCTTGGGTGTGCTGGAGCCGACGGCCTTCAATGACAAGTACGAGGTCTATCCGCTGGAGTTGGGCGACCGGGTCTTTCTTTTGTCCGATGGTGTGCTGGAGGCCTGCAACCAGCAGGGCGAACTCTTTGGCGAGGCGCGCCTGCTCGAGGTGTTTGCGCGCAACCGGTTGCCGGCGGGGTTGTTTTCCGAGGTTCAGCAGGCACTGACCCTGTTTAGTGGCGAGCAGCAGGACGATGTCAGCCTGCTGGAGGTCTGCCTGGTCGAGAGTGGCAGCCTGGCTCGTCCGCCTCTGGCGTTCGCCGATAGCGGGCAGAGCCACCCGCTGGATTGGTCGGCCAGCTTCGAGTTTCGCGGGGAAACCTTGCGTCACTTCAATCCCTTGCCGTTTCTGCTGCAACTGCTACTTGAGGTGCAAGGGCTGCGGCCCAAGGGCGGCGCCCTGTTTACCGTGCTCGCCGAACTCTATTCGAATGCCCTGGAGCACGGCGTGCTGGGCCTGGATTCGGCGCTCAAGTCCGATGCCGCAGGTTTCGCCGAGTATTACCGGCAGCGCAGCCTGCGCCTGGCGCAGCTGACTGAAGGCTATGTGCGCTTTCATTTGCGCCTGTTGCCGGAGGAGGGCGGGGGGCGGTTGGTGATCAGGGTCGAAGACAGTGGCCCGGGTTACGATGGCCAGCGCATCCTGGATCAGCAACTGAGTGCCCCGCGCTTGAGCGGGCGCGGCCTGACCCTGGTCAGGCAGTTGAGCGATCGCTGCAGCTGGGGCGATGACGGCCCGGGGGTCAGCGTGGAGTTTTCATGGCTGCCTGGGGCATAATCCGCCGCAGATCCTGGGGGTGAGCGTTGTCCGATATCCATCTAGATAGCAACGTACTGGCGTCCTTGCAGGATGTTATGGAGGATGAGTATCCGGTTTTGCTGGATACCTTTCTGCTCGACTCCGAAGAGCGCCTGCTGGGTCTGCGCCATGCCCTGCAGGCGGCGGATGCCCAGGCCCTGCGCTTGGCTGCACACAGCTTCAAAGGCAGTTGCAGCAATATGGGCGCGCTGCTGCTGTCCGGCCTGTGCAAACAGCTGGAGGAAGTCGGGCGGCGCGAGCAGCTTGAACAGGCCCCCGATCTGGTCGAGCAGATCGAGCGCGAGTTCGCCATAGTGCGCATCCTGCTGAAGTCCGAGCGTCAGCGTTATCGGCATTCCTAGGGCGCCGTTGGGGGCCCTTTATAGAGTTGGCCCAGCCCTTGCAAAACCCTCCGCACGACCAACCCCGAACGGAGAGTATCCATGTCCGTTGCCCCCGATCTGTTGCTTAAGTCGGCGCCTGAAGTAAAACCCCGGGCCGCCGCGTCAAAAGCCCCGCCGAAAGCCGCCGAACGCCCTGATAATGGGGCGTCCAGCTTTTCCCAGGTGTATGCCAAGGAGCGTCAGGCGAAAGCCACCGAGCGCGCTGAGGCGCCTGCCAAACCGGCCCGCGAGAGCAAGCCCGAGGCGCAGGAAGCAGAAAATCCGCAGGCGATGACTGCCGCCGCGCAACCCGAACTTGCCGATAGCGGCAAGGCTTTGCCGAGTGAGCCTGCGGTCGAGGGGGCGGTGCTGGATCCTCTGTTGCTGCTGGGTATGACTGGTGAGCTGCCGGTCGAAGAGGCCCCCCTGGAGCTGGTGCCGGGTACTGAGTCGGAGCCGGAGCAGGGGCTAGAACTGGAGGCCGAGCCTTTGCTGGTCACAGTCGGCAACCTGAGCAGTTCGGGCCCTGCGGCCATGACCGAGGCCAGTTTCGATCCTGAACTGGATGCCTTGAACCAGTTGCCGGCAGTGCGCATGGCGCTGGAAATGGGCGCCAAGGAAAATGCCAAGATCGACCATGCCACGTTGCACAGTCAGCTGAATCCGGCGGC
>DASUOY010000496.1:0-3904 GCA_036276395.1 Pseudomonas sp. | reverse complement strand
AGGCCATTCAGAAACAGGCGCAAACCGGTGTGCTCAGTGACCTCGCGGTGCTCGCCGTGCAGGCCGGCGCGGCCAGTAGCGGTGGCAGCAACAAAGCGGCCATCGCCGACAAATTTACCCGTAGCGTCGGCGATCTCTATTCCCGCGGTCTGGATCGTGGCGACGAGTATGAGGCCGACGCCATGGGCGCGGTGATCGCCACCCGTGCCGGCTATGACCCCTACGGCCTGGCCGGCGTGCTGCAAACCCTGGCCACCACACGCCAGGATGATGCGAGCCTAACCGGCTTCCTCAAGGTTCACCCCAATATCAGTGATCGCCTGCAACGCCTGGAACCCATTTACCAACACATCGAGCAAGGTGCCAGCGGCCAACCCAAGACCCTGGACACCCGCTACCAGCAGGCGCTGGGCAGCAACTAGCCACTCAGTACGCTATCCCGCTCCAACAGCCACCCGCAATGCGGGTGGCTGTTGGCGACTCAACGAGTGGGCGGCACCGGGTGCGAGTGGGGATGCTCAAGCGTACAGCCCGGTTCAAAATCGCAGACGTTATGCACAAAGCGTGAGGGGCTGTGCGAGCCGGGCGCCCCGCTCACCTGGTAGCAGCGGCTGGCAATAAACAGCTCCACCAGCTCCGCATCCAGCAAGCCGCTTTGCGCTTCGCTCTTGAGAATATCCAGCGCCCGCTCCAGCGGCATCGCCGGCTTGTAGGGCCGGTCGGCGGCGGTCAGCGCATCGTAGATATCGCACACAGTCATGATCCGCGAGGCGCAGGGAATCGCATCCCCCGCCAGACCTTTGGGGTAACCGCTGCCATCGAGTTTTTCATGGTGGGCACCGGCGATATGCGGCACGCCCTGCAGATCCGGAGTCCAGGGAATCAGGCTGAGAAACTCCTGGGTGTGCACCACATGCCGCTCGATCTCGGCCCGTTCCTCATGGGTCAGGCTGCCTTTGCGCACGGCCAGGGCACCGAACTCGCCCTCGCTAAGCAAACTGACCAGAGAATTGTCGGGCGACTTGACCAGCTCGCCCTGGATCTCCTGCAAGTGCTGGAAATCACCCTCGCTGAGCATGGTTGGCTCGTTGGCTTGCAGAATATTGCGCAGATAACGCTCCAGGCGCTCGCATTCGCGGGCCAGGTCCGCTTCCAGCTGCACACGCCGCTCATCGTCCAGCCCACCCTGGTGCCGGTAGGCATGCAGCATCTTGCGCAGGGTCTGGTTGTGCAGGTTTTCCTTGGCCAGGGCAACCCGGTAGCGCAGGCTCTCCACCACATGCTCAGGCAGCTTCTTGGCCTTGACCAGCACATGCTCGCGCACCCCGACCTTGCCGAAATCGTGCAGCAAGGCGGCATAGCGCAACTCCCGCAGCCCATCGGCCGTCAGGATCTGCCCGCGCAGCCTGGCGCTGGACGAATTGGGCAGCTGGTTGGCCAGGGTCAGGCACAGTTCGGCAACGCGGAAGGAGTGGCCACTGGTGGTGGGGTCGCGCTGTTCGATGGCGAATACCGAGGCCTGCACGAAGCCATCGAACAACTTGCTGATATCGTCGAGCAACTGGCGATTCTCGATCGCCACCGCCGCCTGGCTGGCCAGGGCACGCAGGGATACCGCCATCTCATCGTCGAAGGGAATCAGCTCGGGATCATGGGGATTGCAGCCCTTGCGCTGACGATTGATAAATTCCAGCACGCCCACCACTTCGCCGCGGTGATTGAGCATCGGAATCGCCAGTATCGACATGGTGCGATAGCCCATCTGCAGGTCGAAGGAGCGATTGAAGCGGTAAGGTGCGTCCTCGGGGATGGCATAGACATCGCCGATATTCAGCTCGGTACTGGTCAGGGCCACGTAACCGGCAATCGAGGCCTTGCTCAGGGGCATGCGCTGGTCCTGAAAACTGTTCTGGCCCAGGCTGGTGTTCTGCGTCAGCTTGAAAATCAGCTGGGCCGGCGCATTGGCCCGCCGCGCGACCAGAAACAGCGAAGCGGCGTCGCTATTGGACAGGCGGCGCCCCTCGACCAGGATCTTCTCCAGCAGCCGATCCAGATCACGCTCGGCCGACAGCGCCAGCCCCACGTCCACCAGCTTGCTCAGGTCATCGTGCTTGCCGGCCAGGGCCGAGGCCAGCAGCTCGGTCTTGTTGCGCAGGCTGTGCTGCTCGCCGGCAAAACGCAGCAAGGCGGCCAGTTCATCGACCTGGGCGCTGGCCGGTAGCGGCAGCACCCCGGGAACATCCATGCAGCCCACCAGCACGGCGCCACAACCGAGCCAGTAGTCCAGCGGACGGAGTGCCAGCAAGGCCTCATCCAGCAGCAGCACGGCCAGCCCCGCTGGCAAATCATCGGTTTTCTCGATTAGCTGCAACCGCACCGGGCACTGGCCCAGCACCGCGCGCAGAGGGTGATCGGCAAGCGCATTGCTATGGCCAAGCACAAGGCTTTGAGAGTCCATGCGGGCTGTCCTCAATCGCTGTTCCGTGGGCAGGAATGCGACTGAGTATTGCACAAGCTTAGCGACCTTACCCGGTCACCCGGCCGCCTGTGCCTAGCAGCCCGCTGCCGAGCTAATTGGCCCCTTGCAACTGCAGGTTTTGCTGCATGCCCTGTTGCATTCTGGCGGCATCGGCAACAAAACAACGCGAGGCCTGCAGCAACGCCAGCATGGTCAGCAGCAGCGCCAGCGGAATCAGGTACATGGCGTCATGCAGCCCCACCGCCTTGAAGGTCTCGTTCATTTCGCTGGCACCGGCGGCGAGCATGGCGACCTTGGCGTAATGGTCGGACAGCAACCCCACCGCGATAGGCCCCAGGCCACCACCGAGCAGGTACAAGCCGGCAAAGTACAGCGCCATGGCCGTGGCGCGCAGGCGCGGTTCGATCACATCCTGAATCGCCGTGTAAACGCAGGTATAGAAGTTGTAGGCAAACAGCCAGCCCAGGCTAAATAGCGCGACAAACACCGCAATTTCAACCCGCCCGGCGAGCAAGGCGTAACCCGTAGCAAGCGCAGCGATCAACATGCTCACTGCGGCAAACAGCAAACGCCCGGTGCGCCAGCGCTGGTGCAGCTTGTCCGCCAACCAACCGCCCAGGGTCAGGCCGACCAGGCCGGTCAAGCCGACGATCACCCCGGTAGCCATGGCCGCCTGCTCCAGCGGCAACAGGAAGTAGCGCTGCAGCATAGGCACCAGAAAAGAGTTGCAGGCATAGGTGGCAAAGTTGAACGCCAGCCCGGCCAGCACCAGCCACCAGAAGGTGCGGATGGCCAGTACCTTGCGCACTGGTTTTTCCACCGGCGTGGTCTGCGACTTTACCGCCTCGGCCGCACCGCGCTGGGGCTCCTTGATAAAGAACATAAACAGCGCTAGCAGCAGCCCAGGGATGGCGGCAATAAAGAACGGCGCGCGCCAGCTATCGAAGGCCTTGACCATGGCGCCTATGGTGAAGAATGCCAGCAGCAAGCCCAGCGGCAGGCCGAGCATAAAGATGCCCATGGCCCGCGCCCTTTTATGGGCGGGAAACAGATCGCCGATCAGCGAATTGGCCGCCGGAGCGTAACTGGCCTCGCCAATGCCCACCCCCATGCGCACCAGCAAAAAGGTCCAGAAATTCCAGGCCAGGCCGTTTACCGCGGTCAAGCCACTCCAAACGGTCAGCCCCCAACCCATGATTTTGCGCCGCGAGCCGGTATCGGCCATCCGCCCCAGGGGCACCCCGGCAATGGCATAGACGATGGTGAAGGCGGTGCCGATCAAGCCGATCTGGAAATCGCTGAGGCTCCACTCCAGGCGGATCGGCTCAATGATGATGGCGGGAATGGTGCGGTCGAAGAAATTAAATAAATTGGCGAGAAACAGCAGGAATAAAACACGCCAGGCATTTGCCGCTTGCTGGGACT
>DASUOY010000495.1:0-2910 GCA_036276395.1 Pseudomonas sp. | reverse complement strand
GTGCGGTTGTCCTGGCCATCCTTGGCTGCGCCAGCCGTGGCGTCCCATTGCGGCGAAGCGGCTGCCGCCTGCAGCAGGGCATCCACCAGCCAGGGGTAATGCAGCAGGCGGCCAAGGAAGATCGACGAGTAGGCTTGTGCGTCTTTTCGCTGGGCGGCCAGGTTCAGGCCCTGATCCAGCAGGTCCTGCAATTGGCTGGCCGAGAGCGGGCAATCCTGGCTGGCGCGCACCTGCAGAGTGGCGCCGCTGGCGGCGGTTTCGAGGCTGGCCTGACAACCCGCCTCATCCAGTCGATACAAGGTTTCGCCGATGGCTGGCGCGCTGGCGAGCAACAAGCCCAGTGCGGCGGCGTGCGAGGCCGTGCGCCAGGCTGTTGTAGTCGTTGCCGGCTCAGTTGGCCGCCAGTGCATCAATCTGCTCCAGGCGGATAAGGATGCGGCCGTACTGCTGGTTGCGCACCTCGATAAAGCCGTCGTCGCTGATCTTGGTGACTGCGCCCCCTATGGCCTGGCCATTGACATAGAACATCAGGCCTTTCTTCTCCTTCAGGCTCATTTCCAGCAATTCCTTGTAAGCCTGCATGCTGGCTTTATCGGGCTCGCCTGCCTGGGCACTGCCCAGCGGCGCCAGTTGCAAGGCCGCCAGCAGCGCGAGCGGTAGCAGTGCGTAGCTTTTCATCTGAATGCCTCCCTGGGGCTGTTCGGGTCAACCACAAGCATAGAGGCTGGCTGGTGTTTCGCTTGCTAGTGGCGGGGAGCTAGGGGCGGCGGGCTTGTTGCGGGGGAAGCTGCGCGCTCATACTAGCGCTTTGATTTGGCTGACCAAGCCGTGCGGAGCGCTCGATGAAATTTATCCACCAACGTGAACACCTCAATGAAGACGATGTAGTCGTGATTCAGTGTTCGCAGACCTGCAATATTCGCCTGATGAACGATGCGAATTTTCGCAGTTTCAAGAATGGTGGCCGGCACACCTACCATGGCGGCGCGTTCGACACCTTCCCGGCGAAGATCACCGTGCCCAGCAGCGGCTTCTGGAATATCACCATCGATACGGTAAGCCGCCGCGCCATCAGCGTTACCCGTAAGCCGACGCTGCAGCACTCGATCAAGATCATCCGCAAGTCGACTTCGCGTTTGAGTTGAGTGGGCTGATGGGGGCGCCCAAGGCCCTCAGAGCCGTTGCAGGAAGCGCACAATCGCCTTGTTCACGGTTTGCGCGTGAGTGACCGGCCCCATATGGCCAAGCTCCTCGAGCTGGCGCACTTCAGCATGTGGCAACACGGGCGTCAGCAGCTCGGCCACGGCGTGGGCCGAATCTGGTGAATGCTTACCGAGCAGGTAGAGCACCGGCATGTCGAGCTGGGCAAAGGCTGCCAGTGGGGTAGGCTCGGTCAATAGTGCATGGGCCCAGCGGCGCACGTTGCGGGTGGCGGCGGCTATCGCCGGTTTACGCGGTTCCGGCATATGGGCCCAGCTGCCAGTGCCCATCCAGTAGTCGATAAAGCATTCTGCGGCGCGCTCCGGCTGGCCCTGGTCGAGGGCGCTGCTGGCCGCCGCCACCGTGGTGCGGATGCCATCGGCACGGTTGGGGGGCGGCGTTTGCGCCTCGACAAGAGCAAACAGGGTCGGCTCATAGAGAACCAGTGCGCGTATGCGGCGCGGGTTTTTCAGGGCGGCCAACAGGGCGATGGCGGCACCGTAGGAGTGGCCGATCAGCACGAAGGGCGAGCCGGCCCGCGCCAGAACCGGCTCGATAAACTCGACCTCGTCGCGCAGGCTGATAACCCGGTCCGATGGCCAGTCCGGGCTTTTGCCCGAGCCGTAGGAGTCCGGCGCCAATACATGGTAAGTGGGGGCCAGGCGCTCGATCAGGTCGCGCCATTGGCTGGAAGTGCTGGCATTGGCGTGCAGGCAGACCACTGCTGGGCCATGCCCGGCTTCGAGCACAAAGGGCGGGTGGGTGTTCGGCATGCTGGATTCCTAGGCTGTGACTGATGCAAGCAGCCTAGCAGTTACCAGCGGGCCAGCCCGCAATCACTCCAGCGTCAGCCGTTCAGCGCTTGTTGACCGACAGGGCGATCAGGCGCGACACCACCAGCGCCAGGTACATGACCCCGGCGAACTCCTCGATCATCACCAGCGCGCGGGCCATGGGCGTGATCGGCACTATATCGCCCAGGCCGACACCGGAGAGGGTGGTGAAACTGAGAAACAGCAGCTCCATCCAGGTGCGCGCCGCCTGCGGCTCGATCATCGCCACGAAGCTGCCGGGCAGCAGCAACTGGCAGACGCTGAAGAGATGGGCGAAGGCCCAGGCCAGCAGGGTGAAAGTCGCGCCGACCGCGTACAGCTCATCGGTGGTGGCGTGCTGGTCGGCAGTCATATAGGCGATCAGGCTGGCGGCGGCATAGAAGTAGAACGCCGCTTCCACTATGGCGATCAGCCATTCCAGCACGGGGTTGGGCAGCAGCATATCGGCCGCCGACAGCGCCAGCACCAGCAGGGCCAGCAGCACCGCCACCCAGCTCTGTACCGGACTGCGCTTGACCACATGCAGCGCCAGGCCCAGCACCACCAGACCAAAGGCACCGAACAGCGCGCGACCAAGCGCGGTGGCTTCCATCCACGGGTAGAGCAACACGCCCAGCAGCTGCACAAACAGCAGACCGGCGGAGGGGTGGCGGCGGATGTAGGTTATGGGTTGCATTTCATTTTCTCTAATCTGTCTTTGAAAATATTAAGAAATACTATAGGTTTTTATTATTTCTATAGCTCGAGAAATTGATGCCTCTTGAATGTATGTTTCTTTAAGGATGTTTTGGTAAAGCTGCACGTGTTCAAATATATATTTAAGTTTAAAGTTATTATAATTTTCTTGCGAAATTTTTAGGTTGTATTCTTGGGTCTC
>DASUOY010000494.1:0-6881 GCA_036276395.1 Pseudomonas sp. | reverse complement strand
CGGCGGCATCAAGCGCATCGCCAGCATGGCTGACGTACTGGTGCCAATCATGGCCTTCTCCTATATCGGCATGGCGCTGTTCGTGATCGGCCTCAACCTGCCCGAAGTGCCGGCGGTATTCGCGCTGATCTTCAAGAGCGCCTTCGGCCTGGAGCCGGCCTTCGCCGGTGGTATCGGCGCGGCCATCCTGATGGGCGTGAAACGCGGCCTGTTCTCCAACGAAGCGGGCCTGGGCAGCGCCCCGAACGTCGCCGCCGTGGCCGAGGTCAAACACCCGGCCGCCCAGGGCATCGTGCAGTCGCTCAGCGTGTTTATCGACACCATCCTGGTGTGCACCAGCACCGCACTGATCATCCTCCTGTCCGGCGTGTATCAGCCTGGCAGCGAAATGGCCGGCGTGGTGCTGACCCAGACCGCCCTGGCCGCCGTGGTCGGCGAGTGGGGCCGGGTGTTTGTCAGCATCGCCCTGCTGCTGTTCGTCTTCACCACCCTGATCTACAACTACTACCTCGGCGAGAACGCCCTGGGCTTCTTTAGCAAGAAGCGTGCGCCGGTGATGGTCTACCGCGTGCTGGTGGTGGCGCTGGTGCTGTGGGGCTCGGTGCAAGATCTGGGCACCGTGTTCGCCTTCGCCGACGTGACCATGGGTCTGTTGGCCATCTGCAACCTGGTGGCCCTGGCCCTGCTGTTCAAGGTCGGCCTGCGCCTGATGCGCGACTATGACAGCCAGATCAAGGCCGGCATCGAGTCGCCGGTGCTGGACGCGAAGAACTTCGCCGATCTGGATCTGGATCCGGCAGTCTGGGCCGCCCAGGCCAACCAGGCAGCCAAGCGCGATCAAGCGGAAATCGGCAACAGCGTCTATCAGCGTTAAGCTGAACGCAGCAAGCCATAAAACAGGGAGCTAGGCTCCCTGTTTTTTTAATAAGAACAAGCAAATGAGACTATCCCCATGAGTTGCACAAAACTCCTGGTGCTCTACACCGGCGGCACCATCGGCATGCAGATGAGCGCGGCGGGCCTGGCCCCGGCGTCCGGCTTCGAGGCGCGCCTGCGGGCACAGCAGGCGCTGCAAGCCCAGCCGCTACCGGAGTGGATCTTCCGCGAGCTGCTGCCGCCGATCGACAGCGCCAATATGAACCAGGGCAACTGGCTGGCGATGGCCACGGCGATTCGCGCCGGCATCGAGCAGGACGGCTGCGACGCGGTATTGCTGCTGCACGGCACCGACACCCTGGCCTATAGCGCCGCCGCCCTGAGCTTTCTGCTGCTGGGCTTGCCGGTACCTGTGGTGCTCAGCGGCTCGATGCTGCCGGCGGGCGCCGAGGGCAGCGATGCCTGGGGCAATCTGTTCGGTGCCATGGGCGCGCTGCAGGCCGGCGTAACCCCGGGCGTGCACCTGTATTTCAATGGCGCGCTGCTGCATGGCGCACGGGTCAGCAAGCTGCGCAGCGATGCCTTCGACGCCTTCCACGTGCTGCCGCGTCAGCGCCACAGCGTGCGCGCCGAGAGCATCCCGGCCAGCATCGACTACCGCCAGCCGCGTCAGCCGGTCAATCTGGCCGTGCTGCCGTTTTACCCAGGTATCCAGGCAAGCCATCTGCGCGCCCTGCTCGGCAGCGGCGTGCAGGGCCTGCTGCTGGAATGCTACGGCAGCGGCACCGGCCCCGCGGACGACGCCGAGCTGCTGGCGGTGCTTAAGACCGCCCACCAGCGCGGCGTGGTGCTGGCCGCGATTAGCCAGTGCCCCCACGGCCATGTCGAATTCGGCGTGTATGCCGCCGGCAGCCAACTGGCCAGCGCCGGCCTGGTTTCCGCCGGCGGCATGACCCGCGAAGCGGCCCTGGGCAAGCTGTTCGCCCTGCTCGGCGCGGGCCTCGCCCAAGCCGAAGTGGAGCACTGGTTCGCCCTCGATCTGTGCGGTGAACGCGCAGATTGAGACTAGGCTGTAGGCATTTCAGGATGATTGATTACTAGAGGAGAGCGTCGCCATGCCCGTTCGCATTCCCGTCGAGATCCGCCCGGTAACGGCCGCCGACCACGCGGCCTGGCTGCCGCTGTGGCTGGGCTATCAGCGCTTCTATATGACCGAGATCGGCGCCGCCACCAGCGACACCACCTGGCAGCGCTTCCTCGACCCGGCCGAACCCATGCACGCGGCGCTGGCCTGGCACGAGGGCCAGGCCATTGGCCTGGTGCACTGGGTCTACCACCGCTCGACCTGGACCACTGGCGACTACTGCTACCTGCAGGATCTGTTTATCGCCAAGGATGTGCGCAGCGGCGGCGCCGGCCGCCAACTGATCGAATACGTCTACCAGCAGGCCAAGCAGCACGGCTGCTCGCGGGTGCACTGGCTGACCCATGAGAGCAATGCCAAGGCCATGCTGCTGTACGAGCGCATCGCCGAACGCTCGGGGTTTGTGCAATACCGCAAACTGTTCTGAGAGTCTGTTTACGACCTGCTGCGCGTCGGCCCTGCTGCGTTAAACACAGCCTCGGAGTGCTCATGTACAAAAGTACACTCCGCTTCCTCGCCTGTTTTTGCCTTGCAGGACTCTAGCTCGCGAGATCGAAAGCAGATTCTGAGGCCCGGCACGCCTGGGAAGAACAGAATTAACATGACCACTCGGTCAGAAATATCGACTCGACCTATTGCCTGAGGGCAAACGCAGCGCTATCTTTTCGCCACGTCACGGCGCTCAAGCGCCCTGCCGAACCTGGATCAGCAGACAGGGTAAACACTGAGCTGGCTAACCTGAACCTAACTTCAGAGGAGCCAATTCAATGGCTACCACCCGTATCTGGATCAAAAATCCCCTCGCCATCTTCACCGCCAACAACCTCGACGCCGCCGGCGGCCTGGTTATTCAGGATGGCGTGATCAGCGAGCTGCTCAAGGCCGGTCAACAGCCGTCCCACCCCTGCAATCGCACCTTCGATGCCCGCGAGCACGTGGTGCTGCCGGGGCTGATCAACACCCATCACCATTTCTATCAGACCCTGACCCGCGCCTGGGGCCCGGTGGTCAACCAGCCGTTGTTTCCCTGGCTGCAGACCCTCTACCCGGTGTGGGCACGCCTGACCCCCGAGAAGCTCGCCCTGGCCAGCAAGGTGGCTCTGGCCGAACTGCTGCTGTCCGGCTGCAGCACCGCGGCGGATCATCACTACCTGTTCCCCGGCGGCCTGGAAAACGCCATCGACGTGCAGGTCGAGGCGGTGCGCGAACTGGGTATGCGCGCCATGCTCACCCGCGGCTCCATGAGCCTGGGCCAGGCCGATGGCGGCCTGCCGCCGCAGCAGACGGTGCAACAGGGCGAGGTGATCCTGGCCGACAGCCAGCGGCTGATCCATGAGTACCACCAGCGGGGCGACGGCGCGCAGATCCAGATCGCCCTGGCGCCCTGCTCGCCCTTCTCGGTGACCCAGGAAATCATGCGCCAGAGCGCCGAACTGGCCCAGGAACTGGACGTGCGCCTGCACACCCACCTGGCCGAAACCCTCGACGAGGAAGACTTCTGCCTGCAGCGCTTCGGCCTGCGCACCGTGGACTATCTGGATAGCGTCGGCTGGCTCGGCCCGCGCACCTGGCTGGCCCACGGCATCCACTTCAACCCGGACGAAATCGCCCGCCTGGGCGCCGCCGGCACCGGCATCTGCCACTGCCCAAGCTCGAATATGCGCCTGGCCTCGGGCATCTGCCCGACCCTCGATCTGGAGGCTGCCGGCGCGTCAATCGGCATAGGTGTGGACGGTTCGGCCTCCAACGATGGCTCCAATATGATCCTCGAAGCGCGCCAGGCCCTGTACCTGCAGCGCCTGCGTTATGGCGCCGAGAAGATCACCCCGGAACTGGCCCTGGGCTGGGCGAGCAAGGGCTCGGCCAAGCTGCTGGGGCGCACAGATATCGGCGAACTGGCGGTGGGCAAGCAGGCCGACCTGGCCTTCTTCAAGCTCGACGAACTGCGCTTCTCTGGCAGCCACGACCCGCTCGCGGCGCTGCTGCTATGCGGTGCCGACAAGGCCGACCGGATGATGATCGGAGGCACCTGGCGGGTGATCGACGGGCAGATCGAAGGCCTCGACGTGGCCAAGCTGATCGCCGATCACCGCCAGGCAGCCAAAGAGCTGATCGCCGGCTAGCCCAGCACCACGGCCAGCCCAGCGCGGCGGCCGCCTCAACGAGCAACACCAGCAACTGCGGGGACGTGCAGCACCCCGCGGTAAGCCCATGACCGTATAAAAATTATTGGCAGGCTTAACTATGCGTACTTTCAGCAACAGCGAAGAACAGACCCAAACCCGCAACAACGAACTGCTCTATCAGCTCCACGATACCCCCCCCGTCGGCGCCTCGACGTTCGCCGCCATCCAGCATGTACTGGCCAGCTTCGTTGGCATCATCACCCCCACCCTGATAGTCGGCGGCGTACTCGGCCTGGGCGCCTATGTGCCCTACCTGGTGAGCATGGCGCTGCTCGCATCCGGCATTGGCACCTTCCTGCAAGCCAAGAAGATCGGTCCGGTCGGCTCTGGCCTGCTGTGCCTGCAAGGCACCAGCTTCTCCTTTCTCAGCGTCATTATCAGCGCCGGCTTTATCGTCAAGGCGCGCGGAGGGAGCCCGGAGGACATTCTCGGCACCATCTTCGCCGTGTGCTTTGTAGGTGCCTTTATCGAAATTGCCTTTAGCCAGGTGATCACCAAGCTGCGCAAGGTGATCAACCCGGTGGTCACCGGCACCATCATCACCCTGATTGGCCTGTCGCTGATCACCGTGGGCATGACCGATATGGCCGGCGGCTTCGGTGCAACCGACCTGGGCTCGCTACAAAACCTGGGGCTGGCAGCATTGGTGCTGACCATTATCGTGCTGCTCAATCGCGCCAAGTCGCAGGTCCTGCGTCTGTCGGCGATCGTCATCGGCCTCGCCGTGGGCTTTGCAACCGCCTACTTTATGGGCCTGGTGAACTTCGCCAATATGGTTGAGGTGCCGCTGATCAGCATACCGGTGCCCTTCAAGTACGGCTTCCACTTCGACTGGGCCGCATTTATCCCGGTAGCGGTGATCTTCCTGATCTGCCCCCTGGAAACCTCGGGCGACCTGACCGCCAACTCGATGATCTCGCGCCAGCCTGTGACCGGGCCGCTGTACCTGGCGCGGATCAAGTCCGGCGTGCTGGCCGATGGCATCAACTCGGCGATGGCGGCAACCCTGAACAGCCTGCCGATGGCCACCTTCAGCCAGAACAACGGGGTGATCCAGCTGACCGGCGTGGCCAGCCGCCATGTGGCCTTCTATATCGCCGGTTTCCTGGTGCTGCTCGGCCTGTTTCCGCACATCGGCGCGGTGCTGCAACTGATGCCCAAACCGGTGCTCGGTGGCGCCACCCTGATCATGTTCGGCACCGTGGCCGTGGCCGGTATCAAGATCATCTGCGAAGCCGGGCTGGACCGGCGCAACATGCTTATCGTGGCCATCTCTCTGGGCCTCGGCCTGGGTGTCGCCAGCGTGCCCGAAGTGCTCTCGCAAATGCCTGAGACGCTGAAGAATATCTTTGGCTCACCGGTTTCCATCGGCGCCTTCGCCGCCATCCTGCTGAATATCCTGATGCCGGAAAACGACGACGTGGCCGAGGTCGAACAACCTCAGCAGGCAGGGCTGCTGGCAACGCCAAGCAACTCCAGCCTCGACTAAACCAGCCTCAACACACCAACAAACCCTGGGGGCAACCCCAGGGCTCAAGCGCCAGAACCTCAGAACACCGACCAGCCAATCCGCTCGCTCAGCAGCTCCAGGGCCTTGATCCCGGCCAGGGAATTGCCTGCCGCATTCAGCTCCGGCGACCACACGCAGACGCTGAAACGTCCCGGCACCACCGCGACAATCCCCCCGCCCACCCCACTCTTGCCCGGTAAACCGACCCGGTAGGCGAAGTTGCCGGCCTCGTCGTACAGACCGCTGGTGGCCATGATCGCGTTGACCTGCTTGGTCTGCCTGGGCGTGAGGATCTGCGCGCCGCTGTGCATGCAGAAACCCTGGTTGGCGAGAAAGCAGAAGGCCCGGGCCAGGTCGACGCAGCTCATGCGCAGGGCGCAGCAGCTGAAATAGCTGCGCAGCACCGTTTCCACATCGTTATGGAAATTACCGAAGGACTGCATCAGGTAGGCCGCCGCGGCATTGCGCGCGCGGTGCTGGTATTCCGACTCGGCGACGCGGTTATCCACCACTACCTCGGGGTTGCCGGCCAGGCGGCGGACGAAGTCGCGCATCGACACCAGCGGCGCGGCGAAGCGCGACTGGTTGATATCGCAGATCACCAGGGCGCCGGCATTGATAAAGGGGTTGCGCGGGCGGCCACGCTCGAACTCCAGCTGCACCAGGGAATTGAACGGCTGGCCGGACGGCTCGTGCCCCAGGCGCTGCCAGATGGATTCGCCGGAGTGCTGGATGGCCTGCACCAGGCTGAATACCTTGGAGATGCTCTGTACGGAAAACGCGGTCTGCGCATCGCCGGCGCAGAACAGCTCGCCGTCGTTGCTGTACACCGCGATGCCCAGCTGGTTGGCCGGCACATCGGCCAGGGCGGGGATGTAATCGGCCACTTTACCCTGGCCGATCAGCGGGCGGACTTCATCGAGGATTTCATTCAACAGCGCTTGCATGCTCAGGCTCGCCGCAATGCCCGGGCACACCCCGGGCTCTGGCTGCTAGACGCTTAGCAAGCGGCGCTGATCACACCTGGATCACCGCCCAGGTTGCGACAAAATAAAAAGGTCATGTTCCGACATCAGGTGGTGCTGCACACCCGATGCCTTGCGGCCCTCCCAGCCTTTGCAGAAAAGGCGGACAGCAGGCGGAACATAACCGCAAAACCAGGCAG
>DASUOY010000493.1:0-4591 GCA_036276395.1 Pseudomonas sp. | reverse complement strand
CTCATTACGGGCCTCGCTGGGCTTAATCAGGCGAGGCGAATGATGTGAGCGCCGCTGTTTGGATAACAGACTCAGGTTTTCAAATAAAAAGCGGATCAGATGGCGTGAAGAGGTTGGGGCGGCAGCGGTTTTCGCGAAGAGCTGCGGTGGTCTTCTGCAGTCGCTTTAGCTGCTATTTTCACACCCACAACAGTTGCTAAAGCTGGCATACAGGTCAGGCGAGGCGCGTTGTCAGCATTGCGAGCGGACGATTTGAAAGGAGGCGCAGCATGCAGCAATTCACCGGTGGTTGCCTATGCGGCAACGTCCGCCTTGTGGCTTCGGGGCTGCCATACCGGGTCGGCCTCTGCCACTGCCTCGACTGCCGCAAGCATCATGGGGCGCTTTTCCATGCGTCGGCGATCTTCCCTCAGGATGCAGTGAGGGTCGAAGGCGAAACCCGCGACTACGCCGGGCGGTTTTTCTGTCCCACCTGCGGTTCGTCCGTTTTCGCCCGCAGCGCCGACGAAATCGAAGTGAACCTGGGGGCCCTGGATGCCCCCGATCAACTGATGCCCACCTACGAAAGCTGGATCGTCCGGCGCGAATCCTGGTTGCCGCCGTTTCCGCTGGCGAGACGCTACGAACGTGATCGTGACGCCACGAGTCGCGTTGAGGAGTAGATGGCACGAGCGGGGGAAGGCTGCGTTATCTGCTCCGTATTTTCGTCGCCAATCTGAGTCTGTTCTGTTCGCGCCCCGCCAGGCCATAGTCGCCCCCACTTGAACCCGCCGTGCGGGTGGTTGCTAAGGGGGCGGGATGTACCAGTACGACGAATACGACCACGCGCTGGTGCGCGAGCGGGTGGCGCAGTTCCGCGACCAGGTGCAGCGCCGCCTGAGCGATGAGCTGAGCGAGGAGGAGTTCCTGCCGCTGCGCCTGCAGAACGGCCTGTATCTGCAGAAGCATGCCTATATGCTGCGGGTGGCGATTCCCTACGGCACCCTGTCGTCGACCCAGTTGCGCTGCCTGGCGCGGATCGCCCGCGAGCATGATCGCGGTTACGGTCACCTGACCACGCGGCAGAATATCCAGTTCAACTGGATCGAACTGGCACAGGTGCCGGACATTCTCGAGCAGCTGGCGGCGGTGCAGATGCACGCCATCCAGACCTCCGGCAACTGCGTGCGCAACGTCACCACCGAGGCCTTCGCCGGGGTGGCGGCCGACGAGATTCTCGACCCGCGGCCGCTGGCGGAAATCCTCCGCCAGTGGTCGACGGTCAACCCGGAATTCCTCTTCCTGCCGCGCAAGTTCAAGATCGCCCTGTGCGCGGCGGCCGAGGATCGCGCGGCGGTGCAGGTGCACGATATCGGCCTGCAGCTGTACCGCGACGCTAGCGGCGAGCTGCTGCTGCGCGTGCTGGTCGGTGGCGGCCTGGGGCGCACACCGATTATCGGTGTGCCGATCCGCGAGGGGCTGGCGTGGCGCCATACCCTGAGCTACGTCGAGGCCATCCTGCGCGTGTACAACCGCCATGGCCGGCGCGACAACAAGTACAAGGCGCGGATCAAGATCCTGGTAAAAGCCCTGGGTATCGAGGCCTTTGCCCGCGAAGTGGAGGAGGAGTGGGCGACGATCAAGGATGGCCCGGCCGAGCTGACCGACGACGAATACCTGCGCGTGGCCATGCACTTCCAGCCGCCAGCCTACGCCGCGCTGGCCGATGGTGGCGTGCAGCCGGGCGAGCAGTTGCATGACCCACAGTTTGCCCGCTGGCTGTCGCGCAACGTGCATCCGCACAAGGTGCCGGGCTATGCCAGCGTGGTGCTGTCGAGCAAGCCGGGCGCGGCCTTGCCACCGGGCGATATCACCGCCGCGCAGATGGAGGCGGTGGCCGACTGGGCCGAGGTCTTTGGTTTCCATGAGATCCGCGTGGCCCACGAGCAGAATCTGGTGCTGCCGGATGTGCGCCAGACCGACCTGTACCACCTCTGGCAGCTGGCCACGGCGGCTGGCCTGGCCACGCCGAATATCGGCCTGCTCAGCGACATCATCGCCTGTCCGGGCGGCGACTACTGTTCCCTGGCCAACGCCAAGTCGATCCCCATCGCCCAGGCCATTCAGCAGCGTTTCGCGGACCTCGACTACCTGCACGACATCGGTCCACTGAGCCTGAACATCTCCGGCTGCATGAACGCCTGCGGCCACCACCATATCGGCAACATCGGCATCCTCGGCGTGGATAAGAACGGCAGCGAGTGGTACCAGATCACCCTTGGCGGCGCCCAGGGCCACGGCGCCGCGCTGGGCAAGGTGATTGGTCCGGCGTTTGGTGCCGAGGAGGTGCCGCAGGTGATCGAGAGCCTGATCGAGGTCTACCTGCAGCGGCGCGCGCTGGGTGAGCCCTTTGTCGACTGCGTGGCGCGTATCGGCCTGGAGACGTTCAAGCAGCGGGTCTACCGCCAGCAGGAGGTGCCGGCATGAACAACCTGATCAGGCTGGTGGATGGCACGGCGCGGCTGGTCGACGATGATCCCTGGCAGCTGCTGCGCCAGGGTGAAGAAGCGCCCGAGCAGGCGCACTTGATTCTGCCCCTGGCGCTGTGGCGGCAGCGCCGCGACCCGGCGCAGGGTCTGTGGTTGGCGCCCGACGATGACGCCGAACATGTGCGCGAGCTACTGCCATCGCTGCCGCTGATTGCCGTGGATTTCCCCAGTTTTCGCGATGGTCGTGGCTACAGCCAGGCCTACCTGCTGCGTACGCGCCTGGGCTGGCGTGGCGAGTTGCGCGCGGTGGGCGATGTGCTGCGCGACCAGCTCAGCCATATGCGCCAGTGCGGTTTCGACAGCTTCGCCGTGCGTGGCGACAAGTCGGCTGCGGACGCGCTCAAGGGCCTGGCCGGCATAAGCGTGCAGTACGGCCGCTCGGTGATCGAGCCGCGGCCGCTGTTTCGCCGGCGCTAGCGCCTCTGGGTGGGCTTGCCGAGCGTGCGTTGGCAGCTTACTGAGCCGCCTTGGCAAGAAATCGTTACGCATGGCAAGCCGTTACGGTGGCGCATTCCGGGGATTTCAGGTGTGTAAGGAAAACCTGCCAGTCAGGCGGGTGGGGCGGCTGCCCCGGGTGCGCGGGCCGGCTTGTTCGTACCCTTGTTGCGGGTTGTTATGGGGCTATCCACAGCGCGCTGCCGCCAGGGCAGGGCGTATGCCTACAACAACAACGAGGAGGCCGGATGAACGCCGTGGCCATGATCGAGCAGCACAACCCCATTGGTACCGACGGTTTCGAGTTCGTCGAATACACCGCCCCGACCCCGGAAGGCATTCAGCAGCTGCGTGAGCTGTTCACCGCCATGGGCTTTACCGAAACCGCCAAGCACCGCTCCAAGGAAGTCTGGTTATTCCAGCAGAACGATATCAATTTCGTCCTCAACGGCAGCCCCACCGGCCATGTCCGTGAGTTTGGCCTGAAACACGGGCCGAGTGCCTGCGCCATGGCCTTCCGGGTGAAGAACGCCGCCCAGGCAGCCGCCTATGTCGGGGCCCAAGGCGCCAAGCTGGTGGGCAGCCACGCCAACTTCGGCGAGCTGAACATCCCCTGTGTCGAGGGTATCGGCGGCTCCCTGCTGTATCTGGTGGACCGCTACGGCGACAAGAGCATCTATGACGTCGATTTCGAATATATCGAGGGGCGCACGCCGAACGACAACGCGGTGGGTCTGAAGGAGCTGGATCACCTGACCCATAACGTCAAACGCGGGCAGATGGATGTGTGGTCGGGCTTCTACGAGCGCATCGCCAACTTCCGCGAGATCCGCTATTTCGATATCGAAGGCAAGCTTACCGGCCTATTGTCGCGGGCCATGACCGCGCCGTGCGGCAAGATCCGCATCCCGATTAACGAGTCGGCCGACGACAAGTCGCAGATCGAGGAATTTATCCGCGAGTACCACGGCGAAGGCATCCAGCATATCGCCCTGTCCACCGAGGATATCTACGCCACCGTGCGCCAGCTGCGCGCCAATGGCGTGCAGTTTATGGTCACCCCGGGCACCTACTACGACAAGGTCGATACCCGCGTGGCCGGCCATGGCGAGCCCACCGAGGTGCTGCGTGAACTGAATATCCTGATCGACGGCGCGCCGGGCGATGACGGCATCCTGCTGCAGATTTTCACCAATACTGTGATTGGCCCGATCTTCTTCGAGATCATCCAGCGCAAGGGCAACCAGGGCTTTGGCGAGGGCAACTTCAAGGCCCTGTTCGAGTCCATCGAGGAAGACCAGATCAAGCGCGGCGTGATTTCCGCGGACTGATAGCGGGTTCGGCCCCGCAACCGGGGCCGGGTTTATCCACGATGGAGTTCTGTTATGAGCCGTAACTGGATCAGTTTTCCCCTGCGTGAAGGCGAGTGTTCGCGCCAGGCGCACTGCGACTTTCCCGAAGGCACCTACGAGCGCGAGATGGGCCGCGAGGGCTTCTTCGGCCCTACCGCGCACCTGCACCACAAGCATCCACCCACCGGCTGGATCGATTGGCAGGGGCCGCTGCGCCCCCATGCGTTCAACTTCAACGATATTTCCAGCGAGCGCGACTGCCCGCTGGCTGCGCCG
>DASUOY010000492.1:0-4141 GCA_036276395.1 Pseudomonas sp. | reverse complement strand
GTTCGACAAAGAGCAGGGCAACGTCTCGCTGAACATGACCTATCCGGCGCACTTCGCCAGTGGTATCAAGCTCAAGCCCCATGATCGTTGGCAGATCAATCTGGACATCAAGTGGACTGATTACGCCGCCTGGGACCAGTTCGAGCTGGAATTCGACCGCCAGCTGGATGTACTGACCATCGCCAGCCTGTTCTCACCGGAGAATGCCACCGCGACCAGCATCATCCTCGATCGTGGTTACGAGTCGGTGTGGAGCTGGGCGATCGGGGTCGAGTATCAGGTCAATGACCGTTTGAGCCTGCGCATGGGCTACGAGCCGCGGCCTTCGGCGATTCCGGCGAACAAGGCAGACGTGCTGGCGCCCCTGGGGGATGCCGTGCTGTATGGCCTGGGCGCGGGTTATCAGTGGGACAAGGACACGGTGATCGATATAGGTTTCAACTACCTGGTGAGCAAGCAGGACATCCCGGCGCGCTCCAGTTGCAATATCAACTGCTCGACTATCGACAGCATGGTGTACAACCCCTATGCGGACCTCGATGTGAAGACCAGCGTCAAAGCCTATGTGCTGGCCCTGACCTACCGCACCACTTTCTAGGGTGATTGCCATGCGCCTGCTGTTGCCTGTTTGTTGCCTGCTTGCTTGGGGCTTGAGTGCCGCGTCCACCGCCCTGGGTAGTGGCCGCTATCTGACCTGGGTGGATGACCAGGGCCGGGTGCACAACAGTTTTGTCGATGCCAGCTACGCCGCCCATCAGCGTCAGGCGGCGCGCAGCATCAATTTGAGCGATCAGGCCCGTTTCCAGGAGCAGGCGAACTGGCCGGGCGCGCAAAGCGCCAATGAAAGCAAGCGGCGCTATTTCACCTGGGTGGATGCCAAGGGTAATTTGCAGAACAGCTTCCATGCCGGCGCGCAGGTGCAGGCCGGGGGCAACGAAATCCTGCTGGATACCGGTGAGCGCTCCAGCGACTACATCAGCTCCGATGTGCTGGAGGGGCGTGAATTTGCCCGGGATGACGGCGATGGGCGTTATTTCACCTGGGTCGATGACCAGGGCCGCATGCACAATGCGCCGTTGCCTGGGCAGCGGCAGGCCAAGGCGGGCGCGGCAACACCGCAGGCAGCGGCTATTGAGCAGGGCCGGGAGATCGCGTTTGCCGCCAAGCCCATGCAGCTGCCCGGCCTCGATGGCCAGCCCAGTGCGGCCATGCAGGCCTTGCTGGCCGGCAGCGAGAGTGAGCAGCAGGGGCGCTATGAGCAATTGCTGGAGCTGTGCTGCGGGCAGCTGGCCGATGATGCTTTCGCCGAGCTGAGCGCCGACGAGCCACGCTATGAGGAACTCAACCGTTTCTCACCGAGTTTGGATTTCCCCATGGGCAAGAGCTATTACGCTGCCCTCAGGTTGCCCAGTTCACGGCAGAACTTCGGCCTGCGTATCCGCAGTTTCGCCAACCAGCAACTGGTTTACCCCAGCTTGCTGTTTCTCGATGAGCGCAAGCGGCCGACCCGCCTGGTCAGCGATGCGGTCTATCAGCTGCATGGCGAGACCTGGTATCGCTACGCCTTTATCGAGGGCACCGTGCAGGTCAAGGCCTCGGTTGGTGAGCGCTATGTACTGCTGCTGACCACCGATGAGGATCGCAGCCTGCAGACCCTGGACAACAAACCCTTCAAACGTCCGCTGCAAGAGCTGGCGGTCAACGAGGTCGGTATGCAGATCCATGCGCACAGTGATCAAGGTGCTTTCGAGTTGGCCATAGTGCGATAGGGGACGCCGTGCGCACCAGCACTGGCAGCAGATTCTCGGTGCGCACAGCGCATCCTACCTATAGGCGTGATTGCCCCCCAACGCCTTATGCAGCAGATGATGGTGGCGCAGTCATAAAAAAGCCCGGACGAGTCCGGGCTTTTTTAGTCGCAGGTAACAGTCAGAGCTGCGCCAGGGGCACGTGGCCGAACAGCTCTTGGGAGAAGCGCACGCGCTCTTCCGGGCTTTCCTGAATACCTTTCTTCTTCAGCTCGGCCAGGCGCGCTTCCACCGCATGGGCGCGATGGGTCAGGCCGCAGTCGTTGGCGATCTGGATATTCAGGCCGGGGCGGGCGTTGAGTTCCAGAATCAGCGGGCCCTTGTCCTGGTCCAGCACCATGTCCACGCCGATATAGCCCAGGCCGCACAGCTCGTAGCAGCCGGCGGCGAGTTTCATAAAGCCGTCCCAGTTCGGCAGTTGCACGCCATCCACCGCGTTGGTGGTGTCAGGGTGCTTGCTGATCTTGTTGTTCAGCCAGGTGCCGCGCAGGGTGATGCCGGTAGCCAGATCCACGCCGACGCCGATGGCACCCTGGTGCAGGTTGGCCTTGCCGCCGGATTGGCGGGTTGGCAGACGCAGCATGGCCATCACCGGGTAGCCCATCAGCACGATGATGCGGATATCCGGTACGCCTTCGTAGCTGATGCTCTTGAAGATCGGATCCGGGGTGACCCGGTACTCGATCAGCGCACGATCGCGGTGGCCGCCCAGGGAGTAGAGGCCAGTGAGGATGCTGGAGATCTGATGCTCGATCTCCTCATGGCTGATGATCTTGCCCGAGACAGTCTTGTACTTCTCCTCGAAGCGATCGGCGATCACCAGGATGCCATCACCACCGGCGCCTTGCGCCGGCTTGACTACGAAGTCCGGGCGATCACCGATGATTGCCCGCAAGTTATCGATGCCTTTCTCGGTATCGATGATGCCGTACATTTCCGGCACATCGATACCCGCTTCGATGGCGCGCATCTTGGTGATGATCTTGTCATCGACGATCGGGTAGAGGTGCCGTTTGTTGTACTTCAGCACGTAGTCCGCGTTACGCCGATTGATACCCATGATGCCTTTGGCTTCGAGGGCCTTCCACGTCTTGATCAGACCGAACATGGCATTAGTCCTTGAGGAAGGCTTTGAAGCGGAACAGTTCGGTCAGGCGGTAGCCGCGGTAGCGACCCATCGCCAGCATAAAGCCCACCAGAATCATCAGCACGGCCGGGAAGGTGAAGATGAAGTAGTTCAGCTGCGGCACGCTCATCAGCAGGTGTGCCAGGGTCGCGGCGAACAGGGTGCCGATGGCCACTTTAAAGGCATGGCCACCACCGCGCTCTTCCCAGGTGATCGACAGGCGTTCGATGGTCATGGTCAGAATCACCATGGGGAACAGTGCCACCGACAGGCCGCGTTCCAGGCCCAGCTTGTGGCTGAACAGGCTGATCACCGCGATCAGCACGACCACGAAGGTCAGCACCACCGACAGGCGCGGCAGCATCTGCAGCTTGAGGTGCTCCAGATAGGAGCGCAGCGACAGGCCCAGGGCGGTAATGATGGTGAACAGCACGATGCCGAAGCCCAACTGGGTTTCGCGGAAGGCCAGGGCGATCAGCACCGGGGTAAAGGTACCGAGGGTCTGCAGGCCACCGAGGTTGCGCAGGATCAGGATCACCAGCACGCCAATCGGGATCATCACCATGATCATAAAGGTCTGCTGGGTCTGCAGCGGCAGGCCATACAGGGTGTATTCGAGGAAGTCGGCGTCGGTGTTCTCGTCGGTCAGCTTGGCCAGGCGAATGGCGTTCATTTCGCTGTTGTTCAGGCTGAAGCTGACTTGCGCCTGCTTGCCGCCTTCGAGGTTGACCAGAGGCTGATCACCGATCCACCAGACCAGGCGATCGGCCGGCAGGCCTTGCTCACCGGTTTCCGGGTTGAAGTACAGCCAGTTTTCGCCGTTGAAGCTGCGCAGCCACAATTCCGGGCTCTGCTGGATATCGGCGGCCAGGCGGATGGTGTGCAGGCGCTCCATCGGCACATGGGCGATGGACAGCAGCAGTTCAATGGCCTTGGCCTTGTTGGAGGTCGAAGCATCACCGGCGAGCAGCAGTTTGACGTTGTCATCATTGCGGTTGTTGACCCGCTTGATGGTTTCGCTGATAAAGGTTTCGACGTCGGCCGAGTGCTGGCGGATCGGCGCCAGCAGGGCTTCGGCGGCAATCTTTTCCGCGCCTTCAACCGGGAGGCTGTCACGGAAGATCGGGCCCTTGCTCTTGGCCTCTTCGCCGCTGTAACGCTTGGTCAGCACCAGACGGTAATACAGGGTCTGGTTGCCGCTGGCGCG
>DASUOY010000491.1:0-11845 GCA_036276395.1 Pseudomonas sp. | reverse complement strand
AGCACGGTCTGGCTATGGCCCTGCAGCTCGAAGGGTTGGTTGAGCGCGAGGCGGATCTTCTCGGCGACCTTGGCGGCGTGGTCCGCCGAGTGGAAGTCTTCGAGCAGCACGACGAATTCATCGCCAGCGAAACGCGCAACTGTGTCCACCTCGCGGATGCATTGCTGGATGCGCTGGGCAACCTGTTGCAGCAGCAGGTCGCCAACGGCATGGCCGAGGCTGTCGTTGACCTGTTTGAACTTGTCCAGGTCGAGAAACAGCAGGGCCAGTTGCAGCTTCTCGCGCCTTGCCCTGGCCATGGCGATTTGCAGGCGGTCGCGCAGCAGCTCGCGGTTGGGCAGCTGGGTCAGCTGGTCGTATTGCGCCATAAACTGCAGGCGGCAAAGCATCTGTTGCCGATCGATGGCCGTGGCCACCTGGGCCGACACGAATTGCAGTAGCTCTTTGTCCTGTTCGCTGTAGCGCGCATCCGCCGAGTAGCTCTGCACGATCAGGGCCCCTATGGCGCCCTTGTGCGAGTTGAGTGGCACGCCCAGCCAGTACAGCGCCCCGCAGTCGATGCTGCGGATATGCTCGGGCAGGTGGTGCAGGCTTTCGCTGCAGCGCAATAGGGTCTGGCCGCTGCGGATCACTTCTGCGCTCAGGGTCTGTGCATCGCGGTTGTGCGCCTCAGGCGTCTGTTCGAACTCATCGACATGGTAGGGCACGTGCAGTTCATCGCGCTGCTCATCGTAGAGCACCACAGAGAAGTTGCTGGCGGGCAGTAGCCGGTTGATGATCCCGTGCACCTGTTGAAACAGCCCAAGCAGATCCTTGGCCGAGTGCGCGGCTTCGGAGATGCCATAGAGCGCCATCTGCAGTGCTTCATTGCGCTTGCGCTCACTGATGTCGCGGGCAACCGCGATGCGCAGTTGCTCATCCTCCGACCAGCGCGCCGACCAGAGAATGTGCACGATCCGCCCGTCCTTGCGCAGGTAGCGGTTCTCGAAATTGGTTTGCACCTCGCCAGCCATGATGGCGCGGGCGGTCTGCAGCGTCCTGTCGCGATCTTCGGGGTGCACCAGTTCGATCATGGGCCGGCCCAGCATCTCATCGGGGCTGTAGCCGAAAATGCGTTCGCAGGCGGCACTGACAAAGACAAAGCGGCCATCCTTGTCGACCACGCAGATGGCGTCGAGCAAGAGATCGACCAGGTTTTCCGAGGGGACGTAGGTGGCTACTTTCATAGTGTGAAGATACTTCAGCCGGCAAGGTGCAGGTGTGCGGTAGTGGCTAAATAATAGCGCGGCACCTAGGAACTGTTGCAGTTAACCATACTTCAATTACAGCTTGAGCAGGTCAGACAATAGTCGTGGCTGCTCCTGTCTGTTTGTCTACAGGCGCCAAGCCGCCAATAGGCGGGCTCGGTGTCTGTATTGGCGGGCACTTCAGGGCTATTGCGGCTGGCTAAAGCGTTGACCGGAAACCGCCGGGTGGTAGATGGGTTGCACCTTGTTGCCCGCGGGGTCGAGCAGGTGGAAGCTGTGCGCGCCGTCACCATGGGCAAAGGGGCGGTCGAGCAGAGTCACGCCCTGTTCCTTGAAGTAGGCGTACCAGGCGTGCAACTCCTCAATGCTGTCGACGATAAAACCGTAGTGGTCCACCGCCTGCTCGCCGCTGCTGGGCACAAAGGCACGACCCAGGGAGAGGTTGTCATTACCGCAGGTCAGGTAGACCAGATCCTCGTTGGCGCGATGCAGTACCTGCATGCCGAGAATATCCACATAGAAGCGTTCGCAGGCTTCCAGGTTGGGAACCAGCAGGGCGATATGGCGCAGGCCATTGAGGCGACCGGGGCGTTCGAGCATGGTGAGTATCCTGTTTTGTATACATTTATCTTGTAAATATAAGACAAAATTGTCCTTCAGCCTATGCGCGCGAGCGGGGGGCGAACTAGATCAGCCGGCCGGCACGACTTCCAGCACGCAGATGCTGCCCGGCTGGGGGTAGTGCCAGTGCACATCGACATCCCAGAAGCACGCGCCATAGCGGCGTTCGGGGCTGGGTTGCTGGTAGGCCGGGCGCGGGTCCTGGGCCAGGCACTGCTCGATCAATTCGACCAGCGGTTCATTCAGGCGTTGCCCATGGGCGTTTGCCTGGATCAGCGCGCTGTCCTGCCAGCTGACGTCGATCAGCGCCGGCGCGCTGTCGGCGATGCGGTTATAGGCGCTGGCGACGCTATCGGCGTAGGGCACGTAGGGCTTGATATCCAACACCGGGGTGCCGTCGAGCAGGTCGATACCGGACAGCCACAGCTTGCCGGGCTCGACCTTGTCCAGCTTGACCACCGACTGACCGATGCCGTTGGGCCTGTGGGTGGCGCGGGTGCTGAATACGCCGACCGACTGGTTACCGCCCAGGCGCGGTGGGCGCACCTTGAGGCGCGGCTTGTCTTCTAACGCCTGGTGAAACAGAAACAGCAGCCAGACATGGCTGACCTGCTCCAGCCCTTGCACCGCATCGCCGTTATCGAAGGGGGCGACCAGCTCCAGTACGCCCCGGGCCGCCGGTGCCAGTTGCGGCTGGCGTGGAATGGCGAACTTCTCCTTGAAGCAGGAGCGGACAAAACCTATGGGCGAGACGGAGTAGGGCATGGCGGCGTGATCGAATAAAAACGCCGCCATCTTACCGTGATTACAGGTGAAAACCGCCGTCGATGGGCACAATCACCCCGGTCATATAGGCACCAGCGGTGCTGGCCAGGCTGATCGCCAGGGCGGCCATTTCTTCCTCACGGCCCCAACGCTGCATGGGGATCAGCGCGCAGTCTTCGGCCATGGCCGCTTCATCCTTGACGATATGCTGGGTCATCTTGCTGGGGAAGCGCCCCGGGGCGATCACATTGACGTTGATATGCGCACCGACCAGTTCGCGGGCCAGCATGCGCGACAGCTGGTGCAGGGCCGCTTTACTCGGGCCGTAGGCGTAGGCATCTTCGCCGTGGGAGCTGATTCCGGCGACCGAGCCGATATTGATTACCCGCGCCGGGTTGCCCGCGCTGCCGGCCTTGCGCAGCAGCGGCAGCAATTGCTGGATGCAGCTGAATACCGAGGTCACGTTGAGCTGCATGACCTTCTCCCAGCCCTTGGCCGGGTAGCTTTCCAGGGGGGCGCCCCAGGTGGTGCCGGCGTTGTTGACCAGGATATCCAACTGGTCGAGGGTGCCGTTCAGTTGCTCGGCCAGGGCCTGCACGCCTTCCTCGCTACCCAGGTTGGCGGCGATGCCGTGGCAGGTGCCGAAGGCTGACAGCTCGGCGGCGGTCTGCGCGCAGGCTTCGCCATCGCGGGCACACACATAAACCGTGGCGCCGGCTTCGACAAAGGCTTTGGCGATCATCTTGCCGATACCGCGGGTGCCGCCGGTGACCAGGGCGGTGCGGCCTTGCAGGGAGAAATAAGGGTGCATGGCGAATCCTTTTAACGGATGAGTGCCACTACCCTAATCATCTGACTGCGCCATGGCAGTCATCATTGCCCGTGGAAATACGCTGCCATGCGGGCAGGCATGGCAGCGAGGCGCTGGACTCAGCCGCGAACGCGCAGGGTCAGGCCCTTGAGGAAATTGCGCAGAAACTGGTCGCCGCAGGTGCGGTAGTTGCTGTGGCCAAACTTGCGAAACAGCGCGCTCATCTCCGGCTTGGAGACCGGGCAGTCGACGCTCTGCATGATCGCGTGCATATCGTCTTCCTTCAGCTCGAAGGCCACGCGCAGTTTCTTCAGCACCATATTGTTGGTGATCGGCAGCTCGAACGGCTGGGCCGGGCGGCTGTCGTCCTTGCCGCGCTTGAAGTACACCAGGCCGTCGAGAAAGTGCGCCATCAGCTCGTCGTCGCAGGGGGCGAAGCCTTCTTCGTCGTCCTTCTTCAGCAGCGGGCTCAGCTCGTTGAGGCTGACCTGTTTGCCGCTCAGCTGGATAATTTCGGCCAGCTGCGCATCGGTCACGTCGAGGGTGTAGCGCAGGCTGCGCAGTACATCGTTATTAAGCATGGGGGTGTCCTGAAAGGGGCTGATACACAGCGGCATCAGCTGAAAAAATT
This sequence comes from Pseudomonas sp., assembly GCA_036276395.1. GTDB lineage: Bacteria > Pseudomonadota > Gammaproteobacteria > Pseudomonadales > Pseudomonadaceae > Aquipseudomonas. The sequence goes on along the minus strand of DASUOY010000491.1, from coordinate 7,770 downwards.
AGAAGCGTTCTTTGCCGGCCAGGTAGCGCCACTGGCCCGCAGGCACCTTGGCCATGGGCACGCCGCCGATGCGGATGCGCTTCATGCCCAGCACCTTGAGGTCGACGCTGTTGCACATAAAGACGATCTGCCCGGGCAGCGGGTTCTTCAGGGCGAAGCGCAGGCGGGTTTCGTTCTGCCAGCTGACCTTGCACGGCGGCAATGCCACGCCGTTGAAGGTCAGGCCGTGAGCCAGGCGCTTGAGCTGGCTGGCGCTCAAGGTGCCGATGACTTCGACCACATATTCCTGCTCCAGTTTGCTCAGGTCTTCCTTGAGCTTGCGCTCGATGCGCCAGTCCTGGGTCAGCACATGCAGGCCATCGGCCCCGGCCTGCAGTGGCGCGCAGCTGATCAAACGGGCGAAATGGCTTTTCAGCGGGCGGATGCCGGCAGCGTCGTCGGCCCAGTGGCTGGCCGCGCCGATGCTCTCGACGGCGCGATCCGGGTAGTGCCCGGCGGGTACGTGCAGCAGCAGGGTGACCGGCTCCTGCGGGGTCAGCACGGCATCCGGCAGCAGCTCGACACGTTGCTCGGCGACCTTGAACTGCGGCTCCTCGACTACCACGCCATCGACAGTCACCCAGCCGCCCTCGATATACAGCTCGGCCTCGCGGCGCGAGCAGCCGATCACTTCGATCAGGCGTTTGGACAGGCGGATGGGGTCGGTCATAGAAGCGGTCATCGACAAAAAAAGGGCGGCCATTGTAACTGGCCGGGGCGCATGTGCGCGGAACATCGGGCGAACGGCGGCGATAAAAATGGCCGGTAATAAAAAACCGCTCCTGAGAGCGGTCTTTTATCGCTGCGGGTGCTTAGCCGCCCAGATAGGCGTCGCGTACCTTTGGATCATTCAGCAGTTGTTCACCGCTGCCCTGCATAACGATCCGACCGTTCTCCAGCACATAACCGCGATCGGCCAGCTTGAGCGCCTGGTTGGCGTTCTGCTCGACCAGGAACACGGTCACACCGTCCTTGCGCAGCTGTTCGATAATATCGAAGATCTGCTGGATGATGATCGGCGCCAGGCCCAGCGATGGCTCGTCAAGCAGCAGCAGCTTGGGCTTGCTCATCAGCGCGCGGCCGATGGCGAGCATCTGCTGTTCGCCGCCGGACATGGTGCCGGCGCGTTGCGCGAAGCGTTCCTTGAGCCGCGGAAACAGCAGCAGAACCTTGTCCAGCTGTTCCTGGTTGTCGGCCTTGCTGCCGAAGAAACCGCCCATCACCAGATTTTCTTCCACGGTCAGGCGGGAGAACACCCGGCGGCCTTCCGGTACCACGGCAATGCTTTTGCGCATGATGTCCGGGGTGTCCTGGCCGATCAGTTCCTCGCCCTGGTAGCGGATGCTGCCGCTGCTCGCCTGGGGCGAACCGCAGAGGGTCATCAGCAGGGTGGATTTACCGGCGCCGTTGGCACCGATCAGGGTGACGATCTCGCCTTGGCGGACTTCGACGCTGACGTCATGCAGCGCCTGGATCTTGCCGTAAAAAGTGGAAACCTTGTCGAAATACAGCATCAAGCTTCCCCCAGATAGGCTTTGATCACGTCCGGGTTGGCGCGAATCTGCTCCGGCGTCCCGTCGGCCAGGGGCGTGCCCTGGTTGATCACATAGATATGGTCGGAAATGCTCATGACCAGTTTCATGTCGTGCTCGATCAGCAGCACGGTGACGTTGTGTTCGTCACGCAGCACGCGGATCAGCGCTTTCAGGTCTTCGGTTTCGCGCGGGTTGAGGCCGGCGGCCGGCTCGTCGAGCATCAGGATGCTCGGGCGGGTCATCATGCAGCGGGCGATTTCCAGGCGGCGTTGCTGGCCATAGGCCAGGGTGCCGGCCGGGCGGTTGGCGAAGTCGGTCAGGTTGACCTGCTCCAGCCAATGCGCGGCGAAATCCATGGCCTCGCGCTCGCTCTTGCGAAACGCCGGGGTCTTGAGCAGGCCCGCCAGGTAGTTGGTGTTGAGGTGGCGGTGCTGGGCCACCAGCAGGTTTTCCACCGCGGTCATGTCCTTGAACAGGCGCACGTTCTGGAAGGTGCGTACCACGCCTTTGCGGGCGATCTTGTGGCCCGGCAGGCCCTCGATCTGCTCGCCGTTAAGGCGAATATTGCCGCTGGTGGGCTGGTAGAAGCCGGTCAGGCAGTTGAATACCGTGGTCTTGCCGGCGCCGTTCGGGCCGATCATCGACACAACCTGTTTTTCCTTGACCTGCAGGTTCACCCCGTTGACGGCCAGCAGGCCGCCAAAACGCATGGACAGGCCGCTTACTTCTAGGATCGGGCGGCTCATTGTTTCAGCTCCAGGTGGGGGCGTTGCATGGGCAGCAGGCCCTGCGGACGCCAGATCATCATCAGTACCATCAGCGCGCCGAACATCAGCATGCGGTATTCGTTGAATTCGCGTGCCAGTTCCGGCAGCAGAATCATCACGATGGCCGCCAGGATGATCCCCAGCTGCGAGCCCATGCCGCCCAATACGACGATGGCGAGGATGATCGCCGACTCGATAAAGGTGAAGGACTGCGGGCTGACCAGGCCCTGACGTGCGGCGAAGAAGCTACCGGCGAAGCCGGCGAAGCAGGCGCCGATGGTAAAGGCCGACAGCTTGATCGCGGTGGGGTTCATGCCCAGGGCGCGGCAGGCGATCTCGTCTTCACGCAGGGCTTCCCAGGCGCGGCCGATCGGCATGCGCAGCAGGCGGTTGATCACGAACAGGGTCAGCAGCACCAGCAGCAGGGCGATCAGGTAGAGGAAGATCACCTTGTTGATCGAGTTGTAGGCGATGCCGAAGTATTCGTGGAAGGTCTGCATACCTTCGGCAGCCTTGCGCTCGAACGCCAGGCCGAACAGGGTCGGCTTGGGGATCGAACCGATGCCGTTGGGGCCGCCGGTCAGCCAGGTCATGTTGTTCAGCAGGATGCGGATGATCTCGCCGAAACCCAGGGTAACGATGGCCAGGTAGTCGCCGCGCAGGCGCAGTACCGGAAAGCCCAGGATAAAGCCGAAGAACGCCGCCATCAGGCCGGCGATCGGCAGGCAGATCCAGAAGCTCAGGCCGAAGTAGAACGACAGCAGCGCGTAGCTGTAGGCGCCGACGGCGTAGAAGGCCACGTAGCCAAGGTCGAGCAGGCCTGCCAAGCCGACCACGATGTTCAGGCCGAGGCCGAGCATCACGTAGATCAGGATCAGGGTGGCGATATCCACCGCACCGCGCGAACCGAAGAACGGCCAGGCCAGGGCGACGACTATCAGACCGAGGACGATCCAGCGCTGGGTCGAGGGCAGGGTGAGGAACTCGCTGGCCTTGCCCGGCATGCTTGGCAGCTTGGGCGCGTGGCTCCAGGCGCTGCTCAGCTGGCCACGGAACAATTGCCAGAAGAACATGGCAATCGAGCAACCGAAGATGGTCCACAGCACGGCCGGGCTGGCGCCTTGCACTTCCAGCTTGATGCCGACCGTGGAGAGCTTCAGGCCGATGACCGGGTAGGCCACGGCGAGCACCAGCAGGGCGCTGAAGATCGCGGTCTTGAGGTTTTTGGTGATGGAGGTACTCATACTTTTTCAACCTCCGGACGGCCGAGAATGCCGGTTGGGCGGAACAGCAGCACCAGTACCAGCAGGCTGAAAGCCACCACGTCCTTGTACTGGTCACCGAAGATATCGGCGCCGAAGGCTTCGGCCACGCCCAGTACCAGGCCGCCGAGCACGGCTCCGGGGATGCTGCCGATGCCACCCAGTACCGCGGCGGTGAAGGCCTTGATCCCGGCGAGGAAACCCAGGTGCGGGTTGATCACGCCGTATTGCATGCCCAGCAGCACCGCGGCCACGGCCGCCAGCGCGGCGCCGATAACGAAGGTCAGGGCGATGATGTTGTTGGTGTTGATACCCAGCAGGTTGGCCATCTTGATGTCTTCGGCGCAGGCGCGGCAGGCACGGCCCAGGCGCGAGCGGGAGATAAACAGGGTCAGGCCGACCATGACGAAGAAGGTGACGACGAAGATCAGCACCTGCATATAGGAAATCACCACGCCATTCATGGTGCTTTCACCGAACACGAAGTTGCCCGGCAGCAGGTTGGGAATCGATTTGTCCTTGGAATCCTGGGCCAGTAGCACCTGGTTCTGCAGGAAGATCGACATGCCGATGGCGGAGATCAGCGGGATCAGACGGTTGCCGCCGCGTAGAGGGCGGTAGGCGACCCGTTCGATGCTGTAGCCATAGGCACTGGCAACAATGATGCTGGCGGCGAAGGCCGCAATCATCACTATGGGTAAACTGTCCAGGCCATACATGGCCAGGCCGGCGACCACGATGAAGGCTACGTACGAGCCAATCATGTAAACCTCGCCATGGGCGAAGTTGATCATGCCGATGATGCCGTAGACCATGGTGTAGCCGATGGCGATCAGGGCATAGGTGCTGCCAACGGTCAGACCGTTAACCAGCTGTTGCAGGTAGTGATAAAGATCAGGCATTGCCTAACTCCTGGGTCGTCATGCAAGTCAGCGCTTGTGGCGCAGCATGCAACCGGAATTCTTCTAATAAACAAAGCCCACTGCCGGGGCAGTGGGCTTTGGGTTCAGGCGGGAAGCTTACTTGGCTTCAGTCTTGGTACCGTCCTGGTGCCACTCGTAAACCACGAAGCTGAAGTCTTTCAGGTCACCCTTCTCGTCGAAAGCCAGGTTGCCGGTCGGGGTGTCGAAGCTGTTGGCGCGCAGGGCTGCGGCCACTTTGGCGGTGTCGGTGTCGCCGGCCTTGGTGATGCCTTCGGCAATTACCTGGACCGCGGCGTAGGCCGGGAACACGAACGGGCCGCTCGGGTCTTCGTTCTTGGCCTTGAAGGCATCAACCAGAGCCTGGTTGCGCGGATCCTGGTCGAAGGACTTCGGCAGGGTTACCAGCAGGCCTTCGGAAGCCGGGCCGGCGATGGCCGAGATTTCCTTGTTGCCCACGCCTTCCGGACCCATGAACTTGGCGCTCAGGCCTTTTTCAGCCGACTGACGCAGCAGCAGGCCCAGTTCCGGGTGGTAGCCACCGTAGTAGATGAAGTCCACGCCGGCTTGCTTGAGCTTGGCGATCATCGCGGAGAAGTCCTTGTCGCCGGCGTTGATGCCTTCGAACAGAACGACTTTGGTGCCTTTGCTTTCCAGGGTCTGCTTGACCGCGGTGGCAATGCCTTCACCGTACTGCTGCTTGTCGTGGATCACGGCAACAGCTTTCGGCTTGACGTGGTCGGCGATAAAGTTACCGGCGGTCGGGCCTTGCAGGCTGTCCAGGCCGATGGTGCGGAACACCAGCTCGTAGCCACGGGCGGTAATGTCCGGGCTGGTGGAGGCGGCGGTGACCATCAGGATGCCTTCGTCTTCGTAGATGTCGGACGCGGGCTGAGTGGAGCTGGAGCAGAGGTGGCCAACCACGAATTTGACTTCGTCGTTGACGATCTTGTTGGCTACGGCCACGGCCTGTTTCGGATCGCAGGCATCGTCATACACCACGCCTTCTAGTTGCGCGCCGTTCACCCCGCCGGCCTTGTTGATCTGCTCGATGGCCATCTTGGCACCGATGAACTGCATTTCACCGTATTGCGCGACCGCGCCGGTAACCGGGCCTGCCAGGCCGATCTTGATGGTGTCGGCGGCTAGCGAGTAGCTGGCAACGCCAGCCATGGCCATGGCGGCAAACAGTTTGGAAATCTGCTTAGTAGCCTTGTTCATAGTGCTCCACTCTTATTGATTTTGGTTGTTGTAGTTCTGGCGGCCAAAGCTGCAGAACCGGGATATTTCCCGGTCATACCCCCGGCAACTGTACCGGCGCAGTGTAGAGCGCAGATTCGCGCCTTGAAAAGCGGCTTACTGGGGGCAAAACCCTGGGGTGTCGCTTTATTGCAATAAACGTATAGAAAAACGGCGTGTCTTGAGCGCCTTTGCCAGCGTCGCGAACTTGCCTGGCAATGGCCTGGCGCTATCATGGTCGCCGATTCGAAATCTGCTTATCCATGACAGGGCAATCCATGACAGAACAACCTAGCACCCTCTATGCCAAGCTGCTTGGAGAAACTGCGCCTATTACTTGGCAGGAACTGCAGCCAACCTTCGCCCGCGGTGCCTTGCTGCTGGTTGAAGGTACCCAGGATCTGATCGAGGTGGCGCAGGCTGTGGCCCAGAACGATCAGGTGAAAGTCGCCGCCTGGTTGGCTGGCGGGCAACTGAGCAGGGTCGATGATGCGCGTGCCGAAGACCTGTTCACGCGCGACCCGCAATTGTGGGCGGTGGTGGTGGCACCCTGGGTGCTGGCGCAGGAGCGTGCTGCGGCGCCACGCCTGCACTGAGCGTCGGCCTGGCGATCCCAGCAGGCGCTGGCATAAGGGTTATGCTGGGATTACTTGTTTCGCGGAGAGCGACCATGTTCGAGCCAGGCCACCTGCATCGCGCCAACCCTTTTGCCAGTGCCGGGCAACCGGTATTCAGCATCGACCTCTATTACCAGGTGCGTCACGACCCGGCCGAGGGCCCCATGCTGCATATGCGCCTGCAGGGTGAGGTGGCGGGCAAGGCCTTCGAGGAAGTGTTCGAACTGCATCGCGACACCGCCTGTAACTTCGCCAGCGTGGCCAGCCGCCTGGCGCAAAAGCATGGCTTGCCGACCAATCAGGGGCTGATCATGCGCAGCCATGCCGAGTACGACCAGATGTTCGAGGATATTCGCGCCAAACTGGGTGCCCACAGCGGTGACCCGGTCAATCTCGATCATCTGGAAAAGGACGGCTTGTAATAGGTCAAAGGCGATGGGTAGCGCAGGCTCAACCAGCCTACGCACTGACCCAACGCTGGCGCACCCAGGCGCTCAAGGCGTCGACCGCCAGAACCAGTAGTAGCATGGCCAGTATCACGGTCGCGGCCTGGGCCTGCTGGAACAGGCTGAGGCTGACATAGAGCATCTGCCCCAAACCGCCGGCGCCGACGAAGCCCAGCACGCTGGCCATGCGGATATTGTTCTCCCAGCGATACAGCGAATAGGCGACCAGTTGCGGCCAGATGCAGGGCAGGGTGCCGTAGCAGAAGGCGGCGACCTGCCCGCCGCCACTCAGGCGAATTGCCTCGGCCGGCGCTTTCGGGGTGTTTTCCAGGGCTTCGGCAAATAGCCGGCCCAGTACGCCGCTGGTATGTAGGGCCAGGGCCAGGGTGCCGGCATTCGGGCCGAGGCCGGCGGCCAAGACCACCAACGCCGCCCATACCAGCTCGGGAATCGCACGCAGGGCATTCAGGATCAAGCGGGCGGCGCTCAAGGCCAGCCAGCCAAAACGCCCGGCCGCCGGCAAGGCCAGAAGCAAGCCGAGCATGGCCGCGAGCAGGGTGCCGATGGCCGACATGGCCAGGGTTTCCAGCGCGCCCTTGAGAATTGCGCGCAGATGCCCGGGAGAGAAATCCGCTTGCAAGAAGCCGCTGGCATAGCGACCCATCTGGCTCAGGCTGTCGCCGCCAAGCAGCGCGCCCAGGTCTATGCCCAGGTAAACGAAGGAGGCGATAACCGCCGTCAGTAGCGCCAGCAGCAGGGCGTAATTGCCCAAACGACCGCTCATAGCAGGCGCGCCCGCAGCAGGCGGCTGAGCTGGTCGGCCAGCAGCACCAGGGCGAGGAAGCACAGCAGCATGCTGGCCACTTCGCCGCCGGCGAACATGCGCATCGACAGGTCGATCTGCTGGCCCAGGCCGCCGGCGCCGACGAAACCCATCACTACCGA
>DASUOY010000490.1:0-13566 GCA_036276395.1 Pseudomonas sp. | reverse complement strand
CAGAAAGATCAACGAGAAACTCGAAGAGAAGCTCGGCGACAAGGTCAGCCCCGAGCTGAAAGACGCGCTCAAGGGCCTGTTCAACCAATGAGTCCCGAGCAGTTTTCCAGCGCCGTACTCGCCTGGTACGACAGCCACGGGCGCAAGGACCTACCCTGGCAACAGGGCATCAACCCTTACCGGGTGTGGGTCTCGGAGATCATGCTGCAGCAGACCCAGGTCAGCACCGTGCTGGGCTATTTCGACCGCTTTATGGCCGCGCTGCCGACCGTCAAGGATCTGGCCGAAGCGCCGGAAGACGAAGTGCTGCACCTGTGGACCGGGCTGGGTTACTACACCCGGGCGCGCAACCTGCAGAAGACCGCGCAGCTGGTCATGGCCGAGCATGGCGGCGAGTTTCCCCGGGATGTCGAGGCGCTCACCGAGCTGCCCGGTATCGGCCGCTCCACCGCCGGCGCCATCGCCAGCCTGAGCATGGGCCTGCGCGCGCCTATCCTCGACGGCAACGTCAAACGGGTACTGGCGCGCTATGTGGCCCAGGAAGGCTACCCGGGCGAGCCGAAAGTGGCCAAACAGTTGTGGGATGTGGCCGAGCGCTTTACCCCACAAACGCGGGTCAATCACTACACCCAGGCGATGATGGATCTGGGCGCCACGCTCTGCACCCGCAGCAAGCCCAGCTGCCTGCTCTGCCCGCTCAAGCAAGGCTGCCAGGCGCACCTGCTCGGCCTGGAGATCCGCTACCCGATCGCCAAGCCGCGCAAGGCGCTGCCACAGAAGCGCACGCTGATGCCCATCTTCGCCAACCACGATGGCGAGGTGCTGCTCTACCGGCGCCCCTCCAGCGGCCTGTGGGGCGGCCTGTGGAGCCTGCCGGAGCTGGACGACCTGCAGAGCCTGGACAACCTGGCCAGCCGCCACGGCCTGCAACTGGGTGACCGCTGCGAACTGAGCGGGCTGACCCACACCTTCAGCCACTTCCAGCTAGCCATCGAACCCTGGCTGATCCGCGTCGAGGCCGCACCAGCCGCCGTGGCCGAGGCCGACTGGCTCTGGTATAACCTCGCCACCCCGCCGCGCCTGGGCCTTGCCGCCCCGGTAAAGAAACTACTGAAGCGCGCGGCCGACAGTCTGCTTACAGGAGAGCCCGCATGACCCGCACCGTACAGTGCCGCAAGCACAAACAGGAACTCCCCGGCCTGGACCGCCCGCCTTATCCGGGCGCCAAAGGCGAAGACATCTACAACAACGTGTCCAAGCAAGCCTGGGACGAATGGCAGAAGCACCAGACCCTGCTGATCAACGAGCGGCGCCTGAACATGATGAACGCCGAGGACCGCAAATTCCTCCAGGCCGAGATGGACAAGTTCCTCTCAGGCGAGGAATACGCCCAGGCCGAAGGCTACGTGCCGCCCAGCGAATAACACCGATTCCGGCCGCCTAAATGGCTCCAGGCGGCCGCATGCAACTACCCAGTTTTCCCCTAGCCGAACCTAAGCACCCGTAATAATTAAATATTTTTCCAACTCGCGCTTGACACCCCCCCTTCAAATCCGTCTAATAGCGCCCCGTTGGCCCAGGTAGCTCAGTCGGTAGAGCAGGGGATTGAAAATCCCCGTGTCGGCGGTTCGATTCCGTCCCTGGGCACCACTAATACCGAAAAACCCCAAGCGAAGATGATTCCTTGGGGTTTTTTATTGCCTGCATTATCCCTCTCCCGCTGCAACGCAAAGTTTTAGGGGCATTTTTAGGGGCACCGCCGGTTCGGTCATCTCTGCCCCCTGATAGCGTTAGGCGCCGCTTTTTTGCGTCCGCGCGACAGCCAACTGCAGCCAAGCGACAGCATGACCAGGCGAGCGCTCCCAGGCCGGTAAACGGCTTGGCGGTCAGCGAAACGCTATGCTAGCTTGACCGCCTCGCCAGGAAGGCCAGCTACCCGCCTGAGCGCATTCGAACAAGAAGAGGACACCCCATGGCCGAGGCCACGCCAGCGCTGGAAATTCGCGATCTGCATAAACGCTACGGCGACCTCGAGGTGCTCAAGGGCATCTCTCTGACTGCCCGCGACGGCGATGTGATCTCCATCCTCGGCTCATCCGGCTCCGGCAAGTCGACCTTTCTGCGCTGCATCAATCTGCTGGAAAACCCGCACAAAGGGCAGATCATCGTCGCCGGCGAAGAGCTCAAGCTGAAACCGGCGAAGAACGGCGAGCTGGTGGCCGCCGACAACCAGCAGATCAATCGCCTGCGCAGCGAACTGGGCTTCGTCTTCCAGAATTTCAATCTGTGGCCGCATATGAGCGTGCTCGACAACATCATCGAGGCGCCGCGCCGCGTGCTGGGCCTGAGCAAGGCCGAAGCCACTGAGCGTGCCGAGGCGTTGCTGGCCAAGGTCGGTATCGCCGACAAGCGCCACGTCTACCCCAACCAGTTATCCGGCGGCCAGCAGCAGCGCGCGGCAATTGCCCGCACCCTGTGCATGGAGCCGAAAGTGATCCTGTTCGATGAGCCGACCTCGGCACTCGACCCGGAGATGGTACAAGAAGTGCTTAATGTGATCCGCGCGCTCGCCGAGGAAGGCCGCACTATGCTGCTGGTGACCCACGAGATGGGCTTTGCCCGTCAGGTGTCCAGCGAAGTGGTGTTCCTCCATCAGGGCCTGGTGGAAGAACAGGGCTCGCCCGAGCAGGTGTTCGACCATCCCAACTCGGCGCGCTGCAAACAATTCATGTCCAGCAATCACTAAACACGGAGCTACACGCATGCAGAACTATAAGAAAATCCTGCTGGCCGCAGCCGCCACCCTGGCCTTCAGTGCCAGCGCTGGTGCCGCGGAGAAACTGAAAATCGGTACCGAAGGTGCCTACCCGCCGTTCAACCTGATCGACGCCAGTGGCCAGGTCGGCGGTTTCGACGTGGAAATCGGCCAGGCCCTGTGCGCCAAGATGAAAGCCGAGTGCGAAGTGGTCACCTCCGACTGGGACGGCATTATCCCGGCCCTGAATGCGAAGAAGTTCGACTTCCTGATCGCCTCCATGTCGATCACCGAAGAGCGCAAGGCTGCGGTTGATTTCACCGAGCCCTACTACACCAACAAGCTGCAATTTATCGCCGCCAAGGGCAGCGATTTCAAAACCGATGAAGCCAGCCTGAAAGGCAAGGTGATCGGTGCCCAGCGTGCCACCATCGCCGGCACCTGGCTGGAAGACAACATGGCCGACGTGGTCGATATCAAGCTGTACGACACCCAGGAAAACGCCTACCTCGACCTGTCCTCGGGCCGCCTCGACGGCGTGCTGGCCGACAGCTTCGTCAACTGGGAATGGCTCAAGAGCGACGCCGGCAAGGGCTTCGAGTTCAAGGGCGACCCGGTATTCGACAACGACAAGATCGGCATTGCCGTGCGCAAGGGCGACGCCCTGCGCGAGCGCCTGAATGCCGCGCTGAAAGAGATCGTTGCCGACGGCACCTATAAGAAGATCAACGACAAGTACTTCCCCTTCAGCATCTACTAAGCAGCCGGCACTGCGTCGCCCACTCGGGCGGCGCAGGCTTCTGGGCACCCCATGACTCTCGATCTCTATGGATTCGGCCCGGCCCTTGCCGCTGGCACCCTGATGACCATCAAGCTGGCGCTTAGCGCGCTGAGCCTGGGTCTGGTGCTCGGCCTGCTCGGCGCATTGGCCAAGACTTCGCCCTACAAGCCGCTGCAATGGCTTGGCGGCACCTATTCGACCCTGGTACGCGGCATCCCCGAACTGCTCTGGGTGCTGCTGATCTATTTCGGCACCGTGCAGCTGATGCGCAACCTGGCTGACCTGCTGGGCATCGAAAGCCTGGAGCTGAACGCCTTCGCCGCCGGCACCATCGCCCTCGGCCTGTGCTTCGGCGCCTACGCGACGGAAGTGTTCCGCGGCGCCATTCTGGCCATCCCCAAGGGCCACCGCGAAGCCGGCCAGGCCCTGGGCCTGTCCAAGCCGCGGATCTTCTGGCGCCTGATCCTGCCGCAGATGTGGCGCATCGCCCTGCCGGGCCTCGGCAACCTGTTTATGATCCTGATGAAAGACACTGCCCTGGTCTCGGTCATCGGCCTCGAGGAAATCATGCGCCGCTCGCAGATCGCGGTGACCTCGAGCAAGGAGCCCTTCACCTTTTTCCTGGTCGCGGCCTTTATCTATCTAGGCCTGACCGTGCTCGCCATGATCGGCATGCACTTCCTTGAAAAACGCGCCAGCCGTGGCTTCGTCAGGAGCGCCTCATGAATTGGGAAGTGATCCTCAAGTGGCTGCCACGCCTGACCGAAGGCGCCGCCCTGACCCTGGAGCTGGTCGCCATCGCGGTGGTCGCCGGGTTGATCCTGGCCATACCCATGGGCATCGCCCGCGCCTCGCGGCACTGGTATGTGCGCGCCCTGCCCTATGGCTATATCTTCTTCTTCCGTGGCACGCCGCTGCTGGTGCAGCTATTTCTGGTCTATTACGGCCTGGCCCAGTTCGATATCGTCCGCGAGGGGCCGCTGTGGCCCTACCTGCGCTCGCCCTACTGGTGCGCCATCATCACCATGACCATGCACACCGCGGCCTATATCGCCGAAATCCTGCGCGGGGCGATCCAGGCCGTGCCACCGGGCGAGATCGAAGCGGCGCGCGCCCTGGGCATGTCCAGGGCCAAGACCATGTTCTATATCGTCCTGCCGCGCGCCGCGCGTATCGGCCTGCCGGCCTACAGCAACGAAGTGATACTGATGCTCAAGGCCAGCTCCCTGGCCAGTACCGTGACCCTGCTGGAGCTGACTGGCATGGCACGCACCATCATCGCGCGCACCTACCTGCCAGTGGAGATCTTCTTCGCCGCGGGCATGTTCTACCTGCTGATCGCCTTTATCCTGGTGCGCGGTTTCCGCCTGCTGGAACGCTGGTTAAGGGTCGATGCCTGCCAGGGCCGTTAGAGACCGGGGGCGCTAGCGCCCTCGCTCACCTGCCGATAGCAAAACCATGAGCGATCACCCCCTTGGCAGCGCTGCGCTGCTGCCGCGCTTCCAGGCCCTGGACAGCTTTCTGCTGGAGCACCAGGGGCTATGGCGGCCGCGCCCCTTTGTCCATTACCCGACCCTGCCCTGGGAAGCCGAGCACCCGCAATTGGCGACCTGGTTACGCGAACAAAGCCTGGAGCATGCCGAGGCCGCGCATAACCAGCCGCATCTACTCGCCGCACCCGCGCCCTTCCCGCAACTGGCGGCGCAGGCCGCTGCCCTGAGCCAGGTTGCCGAACTACCCCACAGCCCACTCACAGAGCTGCCGGCGCGCTTTAGCGCCGCCGTGCCAGGTCGCAAATGGCAACAGATCCAGGCATTCGCCAGCAGCCTGCAGTTCACCCAAGCGCCGCAGCACTGGCTCGACTGGTGCGCCGGCAAGGGCCATCTTGGTCGTTTGCTGGCGAGCAGCGGCGGCGCCCTAAGCTGCCTGGAGTACGACCCGCAGCTGGTGCAGAGCGGCCAACAACTGAGCCAGAAACTCGGCATCGAGGCCCGGCATATCGAGCAGGATGTGCTGGCCGCCGATGCCGCCCAACGGCTGCACGCCAACCACTGCCCGGTGGCCCTGCACGCCTGTGGCGACCTGCACGTGCGCCTGCTGCAATTGGCCAGCCAGGCCGGCTGCCGGCAATTGGCCGTCGCCCCCTGCTGCTACAACCGCATCGATACGCCGAACTACCAGGCGCTCTCGACAAGCGCCAAGGCATCAGCCCTGCGGCTATCACTGGACGACCTCGCCCTGCCGCTCAGCGAAACCGTCACCGCCGGCGCCCGCGTACGCCGCCAGCGCGACCAGTCGATGGCCTGGCGCCTGGCTTTCGACCTGCTGCAACGCCAACTACGTGGCAGCCACGACTATCTGCCCACGCCCTCGCTGCCGCCTGCCTGGTTGCACAAAAGCTTTGCCGACTACTGCACGGAGCTGGCCGCGCTCAAGCAACTGGCGGAACCAGGCAGGCAAAACTGGGCGCAACTGGAACAACAGGGCTGGCAACGCCTGGCCCAGGTACGCAACCTGGAACTGTTGCGCGGCTTGTTTCGCCGCCCTCTGGAACTCTGGTTGCTTCTGGATCGCGCGCTCTATCTGGAAGAACAGGGCTATAGCGTGCTACTCGGCCAGTTCTGCCCCAGCCAATTGACCCCACGCAACCTGCTGCTACTGGCCGAACGCCGCTGAATTGCCCACATATGCTGTGGATAACTCTGTTAATAGATTCTGCACAGACGCCTGCATCGCCCAGCACAGCAGACGCCGCGCTTCTTGAGCATTTTTTGATCTAATAAAAAACCAATAAAAAACAGCCAGTTAGCAAATGGCGTGAGGCACCTCACAAAAACACCAGCATTTCCAGGCGCGACTCGCCGCTTGTGCATAAGAAAAATCCTGCTGATAACTAAGCCTGAGTAGAACGCGGTACGGATGGCTTTACTCAAGCACCTGAATGGATATAATGGCCGCCCTCAAGTGCCGGTATAGCTCAGCTGGTAGAGCAACTGACTTGTAATCAGTAGGTCCCGGGTTCGATTCCTGGTGCCGGCACCATCAAATATCAAAGGCTCGCAGCGATGCGGGCCTTTGTTGTTTCTGCGCTCAGAAAAGTCTTGCTACGGGTTGCAGCGCGGCTTGTACGTGCCGCCGCCAGCAAGTAAAAGAAACGACTTACTGGCTTATCTCCATGGCGAGGGCATCGACCCCATGCGCATTTTGATCACCGGCGGAGCCGGCTTTATCGGCTCGGCCCTGATTCGTTACTTGCTGAGTGAAACCGAACATCAGGTTTTCAACCTCGACAAACTGACCTACGCCGGCAACCTTGAATCCCTGGCCAGCGTGGCGCACAGCCCGCGCTATCAATTTCTCCAGGCCGATATCGCCGACAGCGCGCGGGTCAGCCAGGTCCTGAGCGAATTCCAGCCGGATGCCATCATGCACCTGGCCGCCGAATCCCATGTCGACCGCTCCATCGACGGTCCGGCGGCCTTTATCCAGACCAATATAGTCGGCACCTATGCCTTGCTCGAAGCCGCCCGCGCCTATTGGCAGCAGCTGGATGCGGCGCGCCGGCAAGCCTTTCGCTTCCACCATATTTCCACCGATGAGGTGTATGGCGACCTGCATGGGGTGGACGATCTGTTTAGCGAAACCACGCCCTACGCGCCCAGTTCGCCCTACTCGGCGAGCAAAGCGGCTTCCGACCATCTGGTGCGCGCCTGGCAGCGCACCTATGGCCTACCGGTGCTGGTCAGCAACTGTTCGAACAACTACGGCCCCTATCACTTCCCGGAAAAACTGATCCCGTTGGTGATACTCAATGCCCTGGCGGGCAAGCCGCTGCCGGTCTATGGCAACGGCCAGCAGGTGCGTGACTGGCTGTATGTCGAGGATCACGCCCGCGCCCTGCTCAAGGTGGTAACCGCAGGCCAGGTCGGCGAGACCTACAATATCGGCGGGCATAACGAGCAGAAAAACCTGCAGGTAGTCGAAAGCATCTGCACGCTGCTGGATGAGCTGGCCCCTCGGCCCAGTGGCTCCTATAAAGAGCAGATCCGCTTTGTCGCCGACCGTCCCGGCCATGATCAGCGCTACGCCATCGACGCCAGCAAGATCGAGCGCGAGCTGGGCTGGACACCCGCGGAAAGCTTCGCCAGCGGCCTGCGCAAGACGGTGCAGTGGTATCTGGACAATAGCGATTGGTGCCGGCGCGTGCAGGACGGCAGTTATCAGGGCGAACGCTTGGGTGCCCCCAAGGAGCATGGCAAATGAAAGGCATAGTTCTCGCCGGCGGCTCCGGCACTCGCCTGCACCCCATTACCCTGGGCGTGTCCAAGCAACTGCTGCCGATCTACGACAAGCCGATGATCTATTACCCGATCTCGGTGCTGATGCTCGCCGGCATCCGCGAGATACTGATCATTTCCACCCCGCAGGACCTGCCCAACTTTCAGAAGATGCTCGGAGATGGCAGCCAGTTCGGCGTGCACTTTGCCTATGTCGAGCAACCCACGCCGGACGGCCTGGCCCAGGCCTTTCTGCTCGGCGAGGAGTTTATCGGCAACGATTCGGTGTGCCTGATCCTTGGCGACAATATCTTCCACGGCCAGCACTTCACCGAAAAACTCCTGCACGCAGCCAGCCAGCCCAGCGGCGCCACAGTGTTCGGCTACTGGGTCAAGGACCCGCAGCGCTTCGGTGTGGTGGAGTTCGACGCTGCTGGCCAGGCCATCTCCATCGAGGAAAAGCCGGCCCAGCCCAAATCCAGCTATGCGGTGACCGGCCTGTATTTTTACGACAACGACGTGATCCGGATCGCCAAGGCGGTCAAACCCTCGCCCCGCGGCGAGCTGGAGATCACCGACGTCAACAATGCTTATCTGGCGCGCGGCGACCTGCGCGTGGAGCGCTTCGGCCGCGGCTTCGCCTGGCTCGACACCGGCACCCACGACAGCCTGCTGGAAGCCTCGCAGTATGTGCAGACCATCGAGCACCGCCAGGGCCTGAAGGTTGCTTGCCTGGAGGAGATCGCCTACCAGCAGGGCTGGATCGACAAGACGCAACTGCTCAAACAAGCCGAGCTGTTCGGCAAGACCGGCTACGGCCAATACCTCTATGGCCTGGCCGAGGACTAGACATGCGCGCTATTGCTACAGAACTGGCGGATGTACTGATCCTCGAACCCAAGGTATTCGGCGACGAGCGAGGGTTTTTCTTCGAGAGTTTCAATGCCCGCGCCTTCGCGCAGGCCACCGGCCTCACCCGCGAATTTGTCCAGGATAACCATTCCCGCTCGGCCCGCGGCGTGCTGCGCGGCCTGCACTATCAGCTGCAACAACCCCAGGGCAAGCTGGTGCGGGTGACTGCCGGCGAGGTGTATGACGTGGCGGTGGATCTGCGCCAAGGTTCCAGGACCTTTGGCCGCTGGCTCGGGGTGCACCTGTCCGCCGAGAACAAA
Organism: Pseudomonas sp.; assembly: GCA_036276395.1. Lineage (GTDB taxonomy): Bacteria > Pseudomonadota > Gammaproteobacteria > Pseudomonadales > Pseudomonadaceae > Aquipseudomonas. Next base: position 4,581 of record DASUOY010000490.1, on the reverse strand, counting down.
CGCCAGTTGTGGGTGCCCGAGGGCTTCGCCCACGGTTTTCTGGTGCTCAGCGACTACGCCGAGTTCCTCTACAAGACCACCGAGTATTACGCCCCCGAGCACGAGCGCTGCATCCGCTGGGACGACCCGACGCTGGCCATCGACTGGCCGCTGCAAGGCAAGCCGCAGCTGTCGGCCAAGGATCAGGCCGGGGTGGCCTTCACCGCCGCCGAGCTGTTCCCGTGAGGGTGCTGCTGCTCGGCCAGCACGGCCAGGTCAGCCGCGAACTGCAACTGCGCCTGCAGAGCCGGGTGGAGCTGCATGTGTTCGGTAGCGCCCAACTGGATCTGGCCCAGGCCGGGCAGATTCGCCAACAGGTGCTGCGCCTGCGCCCCGAGCTGATCATCAATGCCGCCGCCCATACCGCGGTCGACCAGGCCGAAAGCGAGCCCGAGCGAGCCTTCGCCATCAATGCCACGGCTCCGGGCATTCTCGCCGAGGCCGCCGCCGAACTCGGCGCGCCGCTGCTGCATTACTCCACCGACTATGTATTCGATGGCCGCAAGGCCTCGCCCTACACCGAGAGCGATGCCAGCTGCCCGCTCAGCGTCTACGGTCGCAGCAAGCTGGCCGGCGAGCAGGCGATCCAGGCGGTGGGCGGCGCCCATCTGATTCTGCGCACCAGCTGGGTCTACTCGCGGCATGGCAAGAACTTCCTGCTGACCATGCAGCGCCTGCTGCAGGAGCGTGACAGCCTCAGCGTGGTGAGCGATCAGATTGGTGCGCCGACCTGGGCCGGCAGCATCGCCCAGGCCAGCGTTCAGCTGATCGAGCGCTGGCAAGACGGCCAGGCCGGCCCCTGGGGTATCTACCACCTGACGGCACTGGGGGAAACCAGCTGGTTCGGCTTCGCCAGCGCCATTGCCGCGCAGCTGCAGGCCCAGGGCAAGCCCGTGGCCGCGCTACAGGCCATCCCCAGCAGCGCCTACCCGACGCCGGCGCAGCGCCCGCTCAACTCGCGCCTGGACTGCACGCGCCTGCAGCATGACTGGCAGATCCACCTGCCACACTGGCAGACCGCGCTGCAGCAGTGCCTGGCCGAGCAGGGCTGACAAAACCCGCATGTTAGTACGCGCGGCGCACCCTACAAGGAGCGCCTTGCGCTGATAGTGCTGGGGCGCCTCAGGCCTTAAAGCGCTGAATCTGCACCTGCAGGCCGTTGGCCAGTTGCGCCAGGTCGCGGCTGGCCACCGAGCTTTGCTCGGCGCCGTTGACCACCTCGCCGATGCTGTCATTGAGGCTGCTGATGTTCTGGCTGATTTCGTTGGCCACCGCCGTCTGCTCCTCGGTGGCCGCGGAAATCTGCACATTGCCATCGGCAATGCCTTCGATGGCATGGGCGATATGGTTAAGCACCTCGCCGGCCTCGCGGGCATGGCTGACGCTGTTCTGCGCCTGCTCGCGGGACAGTTGCATGGCGCTCACCGCACTGCGCGCGCCGCCTTGCAGGGCATCGATCATGCCGCGAATCGACTCGGTGGCCTTCTGCGTATTGCTCGCCAGGCTGCGCACCTCGTCGGCCACCACGGCAAAGCCGCGCCCGGCCTCGCCGGCCCGGGCCGCTTCGATGGCGGCATTCAGCGCCAGCAGGTTGGTCTGCTCGGCAATGCTCTGAATCACCCCCAGCACCTTGCTGATCTCGTCACTTTGGCTATGCAGGGTGTCGATCACCTCGCTGGCCTTTTCCACCGAGGCGGACAGGCCCTGAATCGACTTGAGGTTGGACTGCACCAGCTCGCTGCCCTGGCGCGCTTCCTGGTTGGCATCGGCGGCATTGCTGGCGGTGGCCTGGGCATTGCGCGCCACCTCCTGCACCGCCACGCTCATCTGGTGCACGGCGGTGGCGACCATGCTGGTCTGGTCGCCCTGGGCCGTGGCGGCCTGGCTGACCTGGGCGCTGATCGCGCTCATTTCCTCGGAGGCCGCCGCCAACTGGGTGGCCGTGTCGATCAGATGGCGGATCAGCGCCTGCTGGCTCTCCAGCAGGGCGTTGAAGGCCCGCGCGGTATCCGACACCTCGTCGCGGCCACTGGCGTCGGCGCGCAGGGTCAGGTTGGAGGATTGCTGCACCTCGCTGATCAGCGTGCGCAACCCGGACAGCGGACGGATGATCGACAGGCTGATCAACAGTGCCGCGATCAGCACCAGCACCAGCGCCACGCCACCGATGACCATAAAACTGGTTTTCATCGACTGATACTGCGCGGCGGTCTGCGCGCCGAGCTTCTCCCCTTCGCTCAGCTGCAGGCTGATCAGGCCGCTGAGTTCGCCGCCCAGGGGATCGAAGGTGTCGTACAGGGTGCGGTTGAAGCTGCCGGCCTCGGCCCCACGCAATTCGCCGCTGGCGACCTGGCCCAGATACTGCTCGGCCAGTTGCTGCACCCGCTGCAGATGGGGCTTGGTGCGCTCGACCCGGGAGGCCTCCTCCGGGGTCAGGCGGGTGGCGATATATTCGCCCCAGGCCTTGTCACCGATCTGCCGCGCGTCGCCGAGTTCCTTGCGCAGCCTGGCCTCATCGAACACCCCGGCGCGGTACTTGTGCAGAGCATCGACCATGGCCACCGCATAGGCATCCGACACCAGCTTGATCTGGCTGATCGGCTGCATGCGATCACGGAAGAGTTCTTCGAAGCTTTGATTGAGGCGGCTGGCATTGCTCAGCGCCATGCCGATCACCACCACCAGCACCAGTAGCGGCACCACAGCCAACAGCAACAGACGTGCACGAACGGTTATTTGAGCCAGCATTGGGATATCTCCACGGAGCAATCAGCGCAAGCTGTCCATGCCGGGCGCAACCAAGCGTTACCCTGAGTTCAGGGGGTGCCATCACTCTGCAGTATTGACCATATCGGCAGACTTGCCCGCTTATTGCATAAGAGCCACGCTAAACAGACCTGAACATGAGTAGCCCGCATGCCCACTGCGCTTCCCCACCCTCGCCGGCCGCGCTGGCGCAGCCTGATTCTGCTGGCCCTGGCACTGGCCCCGCTGCTCTGGCCCTTGCAGCAATTGGCCGAGCGCTACTACCGCGGCGTGCTGGTCGAGCAGAACCGCCAGACCCTCGACCTCTATGTGGCCAACCTGCTCGGCACCCTGCGCCGTTATGAAGTGCTGCCGGCGATTCTCGGCGACCTTCCGGCCCTGCGCCTGGCCCTGCAGCAGCCCCAGGATGGCGGCCTGCAGGACAGCGCCAACCGCCTGCTGGACAAGGTGCGCGCGCAGACCGGGGCCGACGTGATCTACCTGATGGGCCCCGATGGCAAGACCCTGGCGGCCTCCAACTGGGCGCAGGACGATTCCTTCGTCGGCCGTAACTTCGCCTTCCGCCCCTATTTCCGCGAGGCCATCGCCGGCCGCCCCGGGCGCTTCTTCGGCCTGGGCACCACCTCGGGCAAGCGCGGCTACTTCTTCGCCGCGGCGGTGCAGGACGGCGCCCAGCCCCTCGGCGTGCTGGTGGTCAAGGTCGACCTGGACTTCACCGAAACCCTGTGGGGCAAGACCCCGGAACAACTGCTGGTGACCGACGCCAACGGCGTGGTCATCCTCACCTCCAACAGCGCCTGGCGCTTTACCGCCAGCCGCCCGCTGGATGGCGCCGAGCGCGCGGCCATCGCCGCCAACCGGCCCTACCCGACCCTGGCCCCGCCGCCCCTGCAACTTGATGCGCAGAACTGGATCAGGCAGGACCGCGAGCTGGCCGAAACCGGCTGGACGGTGAGCATCCTCGCCCCGCGCAGCCTGCTCGACCGCCCGGTGCGCACCGCCCTGGTGGCCGGCGGCGGCCTGCTGTTGCTGCTGATGCTGCTGCTTGGCCTGCTGATGCAACGGCGCCGCCACTACCTTGAACGCATCGCTCTCGACAGCCGCGCCAAGGCCGAACTGGAACAGCGCGTGGCCGAACGCACGCACGACCTGGAGCTACTTAACAGCCGCCTTAAGCAGGAGGTGCTGGAACGCGAACAGGCCCAGCAGGAGCTGGTGCAGGCCCAGGATGAACTGGTCCAGGCCAGCAAGCTGTCGGCCCTGGGCACCATGAGCGCGAGCATCAGCCACGAGCTCAACCAGCCCCTGGCGGCGATCCGCAGCTATGCCGACAACGCCGGCGTGCTGCTCGACCACCAGCGCGGCGAGGACGTACGCGCCAACCTCAAGCTGATCAGCCAGCTGACCGAACGTATGGCCTCGATCATCGCCCATCTGCGCGCCTTCGCCCGGCGTGATCGGCATGCCCCGGAAAGCGTGGCCCTGCAACCGGCCCTGGATGACGCCCTGGCGCTGTTGGCCAAGCGCCGCCAGGCCATGCAGGTGGAGCTGATCCGCGACCTGCCGGCGGCCACCCTGTGGGTGCAGGCCGGCGAAACCCGCCTACGCCAGGTGCTCGGCAACCTGCTGGCCAACGCCCTCGATGCCCTCAGCGAGATGCCGCCGCCGCGCCGCCTGTGGCTAAGCACCCAGCAGGACGGCGACTGGATCGAGTTGCACCTGCGCGACAATGGCCCGGGCTTTAGCCCGGAGGCCCTGCAACGCGCCCGTGAACCC
>DASUOY010000489.1:0-6442 GCA_036276395.1 Pseudomonas sp. | reverse complement strand
TAGAGGATCAGCCGCGCATGCACATCGGGCAGGTAATCCTCGGGGATCAGCGCCGGCACGCGCAGGTTGATTTCCGGGCCGCCACCGAGCGGTTGGTCGAGGTTAGGTTGCTCGCCCTTGCGGATCGATTTCACCGCGCGTTCGAGCATTTCCATATAGAGGGTGAAGCCCACTGCCTGGATCTGCCCGCTCTGGCCATCGCCGAGCAGCTCGCCGGCACCGCGGATTTCCAGATCGTGGGTGGCCAGCAGGAAGCCGGCGCCGAGGTCCTGGGCGCCGGAGATGGCTTCCAGGCGCTTCTGCGCATCATCGGTCATCTGCTTGCGCGGCGGGGTCAGCAGATAGGCGTAGGCCTGGTGGTGACTACGGCCGACGCGCCCGCGCAGCTGATGCAGCTGAGCCAGGCCGAACTTGTCGGCGCGCTCGATGATGATGGTGTTGGCGCTCGGTACGTCGATGCCGGTCTCGATGATGGTCGAGGCGATCAGCACGTTGAAGCGCTTGTGATAGAAATCGCCCATCACCTGTTCCAGCTCGCGCTCGCGCATCTGCCCGTGGCCGATGCCGATACGTGCCTCCGGCACCAGTTCGGCGAGGTCGGCGGCGCATTTCTCGATGGTTTTTACATCGTTGTGCAGGTAATACACCTGGCCGCCACGTAGCAGTTCGCGCAGCAGGGCTTCCTTGATCGTCGGGTTGTTCTGCTCCATGACGAAGGTGCGCACCGACAGGCGGCGCGCCGGCGGCGTGGCGATGATCGACAGGTCGCGCATACCGGCCACGGCCATGTTCAGGGTGCGCGGAATCGGCGTAGCGGTGAGGGTGAGGATGTCGACTTCGCTGCGCAGAGCCTTGAGCTGCTCCTTCTGGCGCACGCCGAAACGGTGCTCTTCGTCGATGATCACCAGGCCCAGGTTGCTGAACTTGACGTCTTCCTGCAGCAGCTTGTGGGTACCGATAACGATATCCACCTTGCCCTCACTCAGTTGCTGCACGGCTTCGCTGACTTCCCGGGCCGACTTGAAGCGGCTCATCACCTCGACCTTTACCGGCCAGTCGGCGAAGCGGTCGCGGAAGCTGTTGTAGTGCTGTTGGGCGAGCAGGGTGGTGGGCACCAGCACCGCCACCTGCTTGCCGCCATGCACGGCGATAAAGGCGGCGCGCATCGCCACTTCGGTCTTGCCGAAGCCGACATCTCCGCAGACCAGGCGGTCCATCGGTTTGGGGGCGAGCATGTCGTCATGCACCGCGTCGATGGCGGCCTGCTGGTCCGGGGTTTCCTCGAAGGGGAAGCCGGCGCTGAAGGTGGCGTAATCGGCTTTCGGATCGGCGAAGGCATAGCCTTCGCGGGCGGCGCGGCGGGCGTAGATATCCAGCAGTTCGGCGGCGACATCGCGCACCTGTTCGGCGGCCTTGCGCTTGGCCTTCTGCCAGATTTCCGAGCCCAGGCGGTGCAGCGGGGCCAGGGCATCATCGCTGCCGGTGTAGCGGGCGATCAGGTGCAGGCTGGCCACCGGTACGTAGAGCTTGGCTTCCTCGGCATACATTAGGGCGAGAAATTCGGCGGCCTGGCCGTCGAACTCCATGGTCACCAGGCCCAGGTAGCGGCCGACGCCGTGGTCGATATGCACCACCGGCGCGCCTTCGCGCAGCTCGGTAAGGTTCTTGATGACGTTGTCGCCGCCATCGCGGGATTTCTCGCGGCGCCGGCGCTGCATGACGCGCTGACCGAACAGCGGACTTTCCGCCACCAGGGCCAGGTCTTCGAGCAGCAGGCCGTCATCCAGCGGCGCGATGCAGATGCCCAGGCGCTGTTTGCTGGCGGTAAAGGCCGGCCAGCTGTCGAATTCGTTGGGTTTGAGCTTGAGGCGCGCAAGCAGCTCCAGCAGGACTTCGCGGCGGCCCGCGGACTCGGCGCAGAACAGCACACGGCCCGGGTGCTCCTCGATAAAGCGCCGTAGCGCGGCCAGCGGCTCGCTGGCTTTGGCCTGGATGGCCAGGTCCGGCAGGGGCCTTGCGTTAAAGCGCAGGCGGCCGACGCCTTCCTCTATATCGTCCTGGCTGACCACCACCCGCGGCCAGTTTTTCAGGCGGGCAAAGCAGTCTTCCACCGGCAGGAAGATATCGGCAGGCGGCAACAGTGGGCGTTCCGGGTCGACCCGACGCTCCTCATAGCGGCTGCGGGCGTCGACCCAGAAGTGTTCGGCGGCCTTTTCGATACCCGGCAGGGAAAACACCTGGGTGTCGGCGGGCAAATAGTCGAAGAGGGTGGCGGTTTCTTCGAAAAACAGCGGCAGGTAGTACTCGATACCGGCCGGGGTGATACCGGTGCTGAGGTCCTGGTAGATCGGGCAGCGGCGGAAGTCCACGTCGAAACGCTCGCGAAAGCGCCCGCGGAAATCGGTGACGGCCTTTTTCTCCAGGGGGAATTCCTTGGCCGGCAGCAGCTTGATCGACTCGACCTTGTCGATGGAGCGTTGGCTTTCCGGGTCGAAGGTGCGCAGGGTTTCGATTTCGTCATCGAACAGGTCGATGCGGTACGGCAGGCTGCTGCCCATGGGGAACAGGTCGATCAGCGCGCCGCGCACCGCGAACTCGCCATGCTCATAGACCGTATCGACGCAGCGGTAGCCCGCCGCCTCCAGGCTGCCGCGCATCTGGTTGACGTCGAGGCGCTGTCCGACCTGCATGACCAGGCTGCTGCCGAGCAGAAAACGCTTGGGAGCCAGGCGGTGTAGGGCGGTGGTGATCGGGACTACCAGCACGCCGTGCTTCAACTCGGGCAGGCGATAAAGTGCGGCGATGCGCTGGGAAATGATGTCCTGGTGCGGCGAAAACAGGTCGTAGGGCAGGGTTTCCCAGTCGGGGAAATGCAGCACCGGCAAATCCGGAGCGAAGAAGCTCAGCTCTTCCTGCAGGCGCTCGGCGCTCTGGCTGTCGGCGGTCAGCAGCAGGGTGAAGCGTTTGGCATTGCTGGCGGCTTCGGCAATCGCCAGGCTCAGCGCGGCACCGGGCAGGTTGCCCCAATGTTGTTTTCCGGCGGTGGCCGGCAGGGACGGCAGACGCAGTACGGACACGGGCGGCTCACGGTCATGGCACAAGGTCGCCGATTGTAGCGGGCGTTTATGTGTGGTGTCAGTTACGACAGCCGTGCATTGCTCATGCAAGCGTGCGCCGTCATAATGTAGCCCCTTTTTTCAGCCCCTACATGTGGAAGGTACTGCCCGTGACTCAGAAGCCCGACCAGTGTCTCGGTGAGTGGATCGATCGAGAAGCCCTTGCGGAAGCGATGATTCCGATGATTGGTCAACTCTACCGTAACAACAACGTGGTCACCTCTATCTACGGACGTGGTCTGATCAACCGTTCGGTGATCGACATTCTCAAAGCCCACCGCTTCGCCCGTCACCGTCTGGCTGACGACGCCGAGCTGTCGGTGCATGACACCTTCCCGATCCTCAAGACCATGAGCGAGCTCAAGCTGGGCGCCGCCTCCGTGGACCTGGGCAAGATGGCCGGCAAGTTCAAGGCCGAAGGCGCTGGCCGCAACCTCGAGCAGTTCGTCAAGGACGAGCTGGCCGACGTGGCTGGCAAGCAGAATGGCTCCGGCCGCGAGGGTACCGATGTGGTGCTCTATGGCTTCGGTCGTATCGGCCGCCTGCTGGCGCGCATCCTGATCGAAAAAACCGGTGGCGGCGACGGCCTGCGTCTGCGCGCCATCGTCGTGCGCAAAGGCGCGAGCAATGACCTGGTCAAGCGCGCCAGCCTGCTGCGTCGCGACTCGGTACACGGCAAGTTCAATGGCACCATCACCATTGACGAGGAAAACAACACCCTCACCGCCAATGGCAACCTGATCCAGGTTATCTACGCCAAGTCGCCGGCCGAAGTGGATTACACCCAGTACGGCATCAAGAACGCCCTGCTGGTGGACAACACCGGCGTATGGCGTGATGCCGAGGGCCTGGGCCAGCACCTGGCCTGCCCGGGTGTCGATCGCGTGGTGCTCACTGCGCCGGGCAAGGGCGCGCTGAAGAACATCGTGCATGGCATCAACCATGGCGAGATCAGCCCTGAAGACAAGATCATCTCCGCCGCTTCCTGCACCACCAACGCCATCGTGCCGGTGCTCAAGGCGGTGAATGATCAGTACGGCATCGTCAACGGCCACGTTGAAACCGTGCACAGCTACACCAACGACCAGAACCTGATCGACAACTTCCACAAGGGCAGTCGTCGTGGTCGCAGCGCCGCGTTGAACATGGTGATCACCGAAACCGGCGCCGCTACCGCTGCCGCCAAGGCGCTGCCGGTACTGAAGGGCAAGCTGACCGGCAACGCCATTCGCGTGCCGACGCCGAACGTGTCGATGGCCATTCTCAATCTGAACCTTGAGAAAGCCACCACCCGTGAAGAGATCAACGAGTACCTGCGCCAGATGGCCATGCACTCGGACCTGCAGAAGCAGATCGATTTCGTCAGCTCCCAGGAAGTGGTGTCCACCGATTTCGTCGGCTCGCGTCATGCCGGCGTGGTCGATGCCGAGGCCACCATCGCCAACGACAACCGCGTCGTGCTCTACGTGTGGTACGACAACGAGTTCGGTTACAGCTGCCAGGTGGTACGCGTGATGGAAGATATGGCAGGGGTCAACCCGCCAGCCTTCCCGCGCTAAGCGCAGGCAACAATAAAAAACGGGAGCTTCGGCTCCCGTTTTTTATTGTTGCCATCCCTGGCCGCCACCCTGGGGACCGTCGCTGCACGACGTTAAAAATGACTCCCGGTCATTTTTTATTGCCTGGAATTAGTCGGCCAGCAGGCTGGCGCGCAACTTATCCGACAGGCCATTGGGCGACAGCCAGATGCCCAGGTAGGCCCTGGCCAGCTCCTGGTCGGGGCTGCTAAAGACTGCTTGGCCATTCACTTCCAGGGTCAGGCCGCGGCCGGCGTTGAAGTTCAGCGCGTAGCGGTCGCCCGGGCGAATATCGCGGAAGGTCGCGTGCAGGGCATCGATATGCGGGCGCAGGCGCTCCAGGGTGGCGGCCTCGTGCTGGCGCTCCAGCGTGACCCAGGCCGCCTTGATCACGTCTTGCCTGTCGATATTGCGAAAGTAATACAGCTCCAGGCGTTGCGTCAGAGGCTTGGTGAGCGCCTGATGGGCGCTGGCCTGGGCGGGGGCATAGAAGGCAGCGGCATAGACATCTGCCCACAGGTAGGTCAGCACGCTCTGGTTCTTGCGTTCCAGGCTGTTCTGCTCGAGTTCGTGGGTGGCGGCGAAGTTGGCCTCTTGTAGGCGTTCGCCGCTGTTGGCGAATAATTCACCGCTCAGCAGTAAGGTGCTGAGTAGTAAAAGCAGGCGCATAACGAGACTCCCGTTGGGGTATTGCTGCTGTGTCTCGCGCCTGGCTTTTGCAGTCAAGCCGGCATCTGTTGCGTTCTGTTACGTAAAGCCGGATAAAAGCCAGTGGTTGGGTGGCCAGTGACGGAAGGGTCACTTTATAATCGACCGGATTTTTCCCGCGACCGACATCCTGTTCAGCGCCTTATCGGTAATTTGGCGCTGCGCCGCACTTTTTTGCGTTGGTGTCGCTTGTATTCTAAAAAGTCTTATAAATCAGTGGTTAGGCAAACCTATGATCAAAATAAAACATGGGCTTGATTTGCCCATAACAGGCGCGCCGGTGCAGCGCATCGAGGCTGCAAGGCCCGTGCGTAGCGTCGCCGTCATAGGCTTCGATTATCACGGTATGAAACCTTCGATGGAGGTTCAGGTCGGTGACCGGGTCAAGCTTGGCCAGGTGCTGTTCTCCGACAAGAAGTCGCCAGGCGTGCAATACACCGCTCCAGCCGCAGGCGTGATCAGCGCTATTCATCGTGGCGAGAAGCGGGTGCTGCAGTCTGTGGTGATTGATGTCGAAGGCGATGAGCAAGTCACCTTTGCGCGGGTAGCGGCAGATCAGCTGGCGACAGTCGGCGACGCCAAGGTGCGTGAAGTCCTGCTGCAATCGGGCCTGTGGACCGCGCTGCGCGCCCGTCCGTTCAGCAAGGTGCCGGCGGCGGATGCGCAGCCCAGCTCGATTTTCGTGACTGCCATTGATACCCATCCGCTGGCAGCCGACCCGGCTGTAGTGATTGCCGAGTACGCCGCCGACTTTAGTAACGGTCTGCAGGTGCTGAGCAACCTGGCCAAGGTGTTTCTGTGCAAGGCTGAGGGGGCCAGCTTGCCTGGCGAGCAGCTGAGCAAGGTGCATACCGAGGCCTTTGCCGGCCCGCACCCGGCGGGCTTGCCGGGTACCCATATCCACTTCCTCGATCCGGTCAGCGCCAGCAAAAGCGTGTGGTCGATCAATTATCAGGACGTGATTGCCATCGGCAAGCTGTTCACTACCGGCCAACTCTGGGTTGAGCGGGTGGTTGCCCTGGCTGGTCCCGTGGTCGAGCA
>DASUOY010000488.1:0-4305 GCA_036276395.1 Pseudomonas sp. | reverse complement strand
GCCGCCGCCGAGGATCATGATCTTGTCGCGGGTCGACGGCGCGGCCTCGCACTCTTCCTCGTAGGTCGAGTACATGTAGGCGGTGTCGGTAGCGAACTCGGCGGCGCAGGTGTCGACGCGCTTGTACACCGGCAGCACTTTCAGCTTGTGCCGATGGCTACGCAGGTTCTTCTCGGTGACGCCAAGCAGCTTGGCCAGGCGCGCATCGGAGAAGCCCTTGCGCTTGAGCTTCCACATCAGGTCGCGGTCGATGCTGGACAGGCCGAGGGTCTTGACCTGCTCCTCGTCCTTGATCAGGTCCTCGATCTGCACCAGGAACCATTCGTCGATGTTGGTCAGCTCGAAGATTTCCGCCACGCTCTTGCCGGCGCGGAAGGCATCGGCCACGTACCAGATGCGGTCGGCACTGGGCACGGTCAGCTCGCGACGCAGGGTGCTCTCGGCTTCCGGATCGTTCAGGTCGAGCTTCGGATCGAAGCCGGCAACGCCGACTTCCAGGCCGCGCAGAGCCTTCTGCACGGACTCCTGGAAGGTACGGCCGATGGCCATGACTTCACCCACGGACTTCATCTGGGTGGTCAGGCGGGCGTCGGCCTTGGGGAACTTCTCGAAGGCGAAACGCGGGATCTTGGTCACGACGTAGTCGATGGCCGGCTCGAACGAGGCCGGGGTACGCCCACCGGTGATATCGTTGCTCAGCTCATCCAGGGTGTAACCCACGGCCAGCTTGGCGGCGATCTTGGCGATCGGGAAGCCGGTGGCCTTGGAGGCCAGCGCCGAGGAACGCGACACGCGCGGGTTCATCTCGATCACCACCATGCGCCCGGTGTTCGGGCAGATGCCGAACTGCACGTTGGAGCCGCCGGTTTCCACGCCGATCTCGCGCAGCACCGCCAGGGAGGCGTTACGCAGGATCTGATATTCCTTGTCGGTCAGGGTCTGAGCCGGCGCTACGGTGATCGAGTCGCCGGTGTGCACGCCCATCGGATCGAAGTTTTCGATGGCGCAGACGATGATGCAGTTGTCCTTCTTGTCGCGGACCACCTCCATCTCGTATTCCTTCCAGCCGATCAGGGATTCGTCGATCAGCAGCTCATTGGTCGGCGACAGGTCCAGACCACGGGCGCAGATTTCTTCGAACTCTTCACGGTTGTAGGCGATACCGCCACCGGTGCCGCCCATGGTGAAGCTTGGGCGGATGATGCAAGGGAAGCCGACTTTTTCGAGAACGCCGTAGGCCTCTTCCATGCTGTGGGCGATACCGGAAACCGGGCAAGCCAGGCCGATGTCCTTCATCGCCTTGTCAAAACGCGAACGGTCTTCGGCCTTGTCGATGGTGTCGGCATTGGCGCCGATCATTTCCACGCCGAATTTTTCCAGAACGCCGTGGCGCTCCAGGTCCAGGGCACAGTTCAGCGCGGTCTGCCCACCCATGGTCGGCAGCAGCGCGTCCGGGCGCTCCTTCTCGATGATCTTGGCCACGGTCGACCACTTGATCGGTTCGATATAGGTGGCGTCGGCCATCGACGGGTCGGTCATGATGGTGGCCGGGTTGGAGTTCACCAGGATGACGCGGTAGCCCTCTTCTTTCAGGGCTTTACAGGCCTGGGCACCGGAGTAGTCGAACTCGCAGGCCTGGCCGATAACGATCGGGCCAGCGCCGAGGATCAGGATGCTTTTGATGTCTGTACGTTTTGGCATTTTCTCTCTCTCGAATCCTTGGGTCAGTCGGCTGGCTTAACGGCGCTTGGCCATGGCTTCGATAAAACGGTCGAACAGTGGCGCTACATCGGCTGGGCCTGGGCTCGCCTCGGGGTGACCCTGGAAGCTGAAGGCGTCCTTGTCGGTGCGCTCGATGCCCTGCAGGGAGCCATCGAACAGCGACTTGTGGATCGCCCGCAGATTGCTCGGCAGGCTGGCTTCATCCACGGCAAAACCGTGGTTCTGGCTGGTGATCATCACCACACCTGTGTCCAGATCCTGCACCGGGTGGTTGGCGCCGTGGTGGCCGTGGCCCATTTTCAGGGTCTTGGCACCGGAGGCCAGGGCCAGCAACTGGTGGCCGAGGCAGATGCCGAATACCGGAATATCGGTTTCCAGCACATCCTTGATCGCCTGGATCGCGTAATCGCAAGGCTCGGGATCGCCAGGGCCGTTGGAGAGGAACACGCCATCGGGATTCAGCGCCAGCACGTCGGCTGCCGGGGTTTGCGCCGGCACTACGGTCAAGCGGCAACCGCGCTCGACCAGCATGCGCAGGATGTTCCACTTGACGCCGTAGTCGTAAGCAACCACGTGGTACTTCAGCTCGCTGGCCGGAACTTCCGGATGGCTGTCATCTTGCAGGTTCCACACATTGGAGCGCCATTCGTAGCGCTCGGTGCAGCTGACCACCTTGGCCAGGTCCATGCCTTTCAGGCCAGGGAAGCTGCGCGCCAGCTCCAGGGCTTTTTCCTCGGTGGCATCATCGCCAACCAGGATGCAGCCGTTCTGCGAACCCTTCTCGCGCAGGATACGGGTCAGGCGACGGGTATCGAGGCCCGCGATGGCCACCGTACCGTTCTCCTTCAGGTACTCATCCAGCGGCTGCTTGTTGCGCCAGTTGCTGGAGATCAGCGGCAGATCACGGATGATCAGGCCGGCGGCCCAGACGCGATTGGACTCGGCATCTTCCGGCGTGGTGCCGGTGTTGCCGATATGCGGATAGGTCAGGGTGACGATCTGCTGGGCATAGGAAGGATCGGTGAGGATTTCCTGATAGCCGGTCATGGCGGTGTTGAAAACCACCTCACCAATGGTCTGACCATCAGCGCCGATGGATTCGCCGCGAAAAATGCTGCCATCAGCAAGGGCCAGAATGGCAGGTTTAAGGGCTGGCTTACTCAAGAAAACCTCCGAAAATCAAAACGTGAAGCAAACGCAGATTGTAAAAAAGCGGGATGACGTATCGACCGTCACCCCGCTTTTTTATCTGATTCATTCTGCGCAACTTTAGTGGACACACTAAAGCGGGAAGCTTACAGAAAAATGCCTTTTTGGTCCACCGCAAGATGCGCGCAAACCTCAAACCCCCTGCCCATGCGACAGAATGCCTCAGTTCAAGCCCAGCACATCCTGCATGTCATACAGCCCGGGCGCACTGGCATCGAGCCATAGCGCCGCGCGCACCGCGCCCTTGGCAAAGGTCATGCGGCTCGATGCCTTGTGGGTGATCTCCACCCGCTCGCCATCGGCGGCAAACAGCACGGTGTGATCGCCGACCACATCGCCGGCGCGCACGGTGGCAAAACCTATGGTTTCGCGCTCGCGGGCACCGGTCTGGCCTTCACGGCCATAGACGGCAACCTTCTGCAGGTCACGCCCCAGGGCATTAGCCACCACTTCGCCCATACGCAGCGCAGTACCGGACGGCGCATCGACCTTGTGCCGATGGTGGGCTTCGATGATTTCGATATCCACATCATCACCCAGCACCCGCGCCGCGGTATCGAGCAACTTCAGGCACAGATTGACGCCGACACTGAAGTTGGCGGCAAACACGATCGGGATCTGCTTGCCAGCTTCGGCCAGCAGTTGCTTCTCTTCGACGCTGAAGCCAGTGGTGCCGATCACCATGGCCTTGCCGGCCTGGCGGCAGATTTCCAAGTTCTTCAGGGTTACCGACGGATGGGTGAAATCGATCAGCACATCGAACTGATCCAATACCGCACGCAGATCGCCCGCCAGACTGACGCCAATCTTGCCCTGGGCAACCAGTTCACCGACATCGGCGCCGACCAGGCTGCTATCGGCACGATCAATGGCCGCGCAGAGGCTGGCGCCCTCGGCCAGCTGCACCGCCTCGATCAGGGTCTTGCCCATGCGCCCAGCGGCGCCCATCACAGCAATACGTTGCATAGCTATCAGCTCCAAGCTGTCGCAACAGGCTGCCGCCGCCCAACGGCCGGCGCAGCCGTCACTGGTGTTTACAGGTCGCCAAAGAAGCGCTTAACGCCCTCGAACCAGCCATTGGCTTTCGGCGAGTGCGAGCTATCGCCCTCCAGGGTCTTGCGGAACTCATCGAGCAGCTCGCGCTGACGGCGATCGAGGTTGACCGGCGTTTCCACCGCCACCTTGCACATCAGATCCCCCGCACCGCCGCCACGCACCGGGGCCACGCCCTTGCCGCGCAGGCGGAACATCTTGCCGGTCTGGGTGCCTTCCGGGATCTTCAGCTTGACCCGGCCATCCAGGGTCGGCACTTCCAGCTCGCCGCCCAGGGCCGCATCGGCAAAGCTGATCGGCACTTCGCAGTACAGGTGCTTG
>DASUOY010000487.1:0-13876 GCA_036276395.1 Pseudomonas sp. | reverse complement strand
CCGGTCTTTTCCCGCTTGCGCGCCACCGACAAGAGCAAGGCGGGCAAGCGTCCGGTCTCGACAAAACGCCGGGCCAACAACAGGTAACGCGGGAAATTCTTCGGTGTAGTCATCGCTCTCTCTCGTCAATCCCGCATGCCCACTGGGCTGGCCTGGGTTATCCACTAAAGCTGTGGATAACCTTGTGAACAGATTATCCATAACCCTGCCAAACGCCCAGCCCATGCGGCCCCGGCACAGATCGGACATTTTTCATCCACCACCTAAAAAACCAAGTAAATCAACAAGTTAATAAATGCAAAAGGGTGTTACGGGCTGCTTAGTCGAAGCCCTTCTATGAATTATGGAAAATGTGCATAACAGTAACAGCGAGGTAGCAGCTCAGTGCTTTTAAGACCGTCCGGTCGCCTTGCAAATGGACTTTACCAGCGCCAGAAACGACAACGCCCCGTCGAAACGGGGCGTTGGGGCAAACAGCGCGACGTTACTCGGCTGCAGCCTCTGCCGCGACGTCTTTGATCGCGATCAGTTCCAGATCGAATACCAGCACAGAGTTTGCAGGAATAGCCGGAGTCGGGCTCTGCTCGCCGTAGGCCAGTTCGCTCGGGATATAGAGCTTGTACTTCTCGCCAACGTGCATCAGTTGCAGACCTTCCACCCAACCCGGAATCACACCGCTGACCGGCAGATCAATCGGGCTGCCGCGCTCGATGGAGCTGTCGAACACGCTGCCATCGGTCAGCTTGCCTTCGTAGTGAACGGTTACCACGTCGGTGGCTTTCGGCTGAGCACCTTCGGCCTTCTGCACCACTTCGTACTGCAGGCCGGAAGCGGTAGTGGTCACGCCTTCACGCTTGGCGTTGTCTTCGAGGAACTTCTTGCCGGCCTTGGCCGACTCTTCGTTCAGGGCAACCATGCGCTCTTCGGCACGCTTCTGCAGGAAGGCGAAAGCTTCCATCAGTTCTTCGTCTTTCAGACGCTGTTCTTTCTTGCCGATGGCGTCTTCGATGCCCTGGGCAACGGCATTCGAATCCAGGTCATCCATGCCTTCCTGCGCCAGGCTTTTGCCCATGTTCAGGCCGATGCCATAGGAAGCTTTCTGTGCGGGGGTTTCCAGGGTGATTTCGCTGGTTTGCGAATCACAACCTGCGAGAACCAAACCTACCAGGGCGACCGCCGCTGCTAAACGATGCTGTTTCATGCTTGTTCCTTGTCCGCGCGCCCTAGGGCTGTCGATATCGAGTGAAGGCGCGAGCTTAGCAGGCCGTCGCAATCACTGGCTACCGTGCTATGAACAGGAAAATGCGTATAAGTTCAGATGCTTAGGAGAAACTACGAGGAATTCGCTGGAATCAGCAGGGATGTAGCGATATGTCACAGAGGGGATGAAGCGAGGAGAAAAATGGCGCAGCGGACGGGACTCGAACCCGCGACCCCCGGCGTGACAGGCCGGTATTCTAACCGACTGAACTACCGCTGCGCGTAACTTCAAAAAGCGAGTTTGGTGGGTGATGACGGGATCGAACCGCCGACCCTCTGCTTGTAAGGCAGATGCTCTCCCAGCTGAGCTAATCACCCTTCACTCTCGAAGTGGGGCGCATTCTAGACAGCCATCGACACCTTGGCAAGCACTGTTTTGAAAATTTTTTATTGATGCAGCAAAGGCTTAGCGTTTGTTGCCGTTTCGTACGCGGCTCGCGGCGAAATGGCAACAGAGCCTAACTCAGACTTGGCCTTGGGCACTGCTCGGGGGAATAATGCGCCCCGAATGCAACGCACAGGTTGCCCGAGGGGTCATAGCGCCTCGAACAACCTGGAACAGCACCTGTACCTGGTACTGACGACTTGTGATACCTGCCGCTGCCGGCAGGTCTGTTAATGGAGATTCACCCCCTTATGTGGTTTCGTAACCTGCTGGTTTATCGCCTCACCCAGGACATCCCGTTTGATGCCGAGGCGCTCGAAACGGCCCTCTGCGCCAAGCCGGCCCGCTCGTGCGCCAGCCAGGAACTCAGCACCTACGGTTTTATCGCGCCCTTCGGCAAAGGCGGCGATGCGCCGTTGGTGCATGCCAGTGGTGACTTCCTGCTGATCGCCGCGCGCAAGGAAGAACGCATCCTGCCGGGCAGCGTGGTGCGCGATGCACTGAAGGACAAGGTCGACGAGATCGAAGCCGAGCAGATGCGCAAGGTCTACAAGAAAGAGCGCGACCAGCTCAAAGACGAGATCGTGCAGACCTTCCTGCCGCGCGCCTTTATCCGCAAATCCGCCACCTTTGCCGCCATCGCGCCGAAGCAGGGCCTGATCCTGGTCGATTCGGCCAGCGCCAAGCGCGCCGAAGACCTGCTGTCGACCCTGCGCGAGGCCATTGGCTCGCTGCCGGTGCGCCCGCTGAGCGTGAAAATCGCGCCAAGCGCCACCCTCACCGATTGGGTCAAGGCCCAGCAGGCCGCCCCCGACTTCCATGTGCTGGACGAGTGCGAGCTGCGCGACACCCATGAAGATGGTGGCGTGGTGCGCTGCAAGCGCCAGGACCTGACCAGCGACGAAATCCAGCTGCACATGACCTCGGGCAAGCAGGTCACCCAACTGTCCCTGGCCTGGCAGGACAAGCTGTCCTTCGTGCTGGACGACAAGCTGGTGGTCAAGCGCCTGCGCTTCGAGGACCTGTTGCAGGATCAGGCCGAACAGGATGGCGGCGATGATGCCCTCGGCCAGCAGGACGCCAGCTTCACCCTGATGATGCTGACCCTGGTCGACTTCCTCCCGGCGCTGTTTGAAGCACTGGGCGGCGAAGAGATCCCTCAGGGCATCTAAGCCCCGCCGGGTGCCGCAACCGCAGAGGAACAGACCACTGATCCTCTGCGGCTTGCCTCAACGCAGCCAATGTGCAAAATACTGCACAGCGTGAGGACGGCCTCACCACTCATTGAGTGACCATCCTGGGACGGCCCTTCCCCCTTATACGGAGGTCACGATGTCCTGGATTATTCTGTTTTTTGCCGGCCTGTTCGAAGTCGCCTGGGCCGTTGGCCTGAAATACACCGACGGCTTCACCCGCCCCATCCCCACCGCCCTGACCGTCGCTGCCATGATCGTCAGCCTGCTGCTGCTCGGTCTGGCCATGAAGCAACTGCCCCTGGGCACCGCCTACGCCATCTGGACCGGTATCGGTGCCATCGGCACGGTGATCGCCGGCATCCTGCTGTTCGGTGAATCCATCAGCCTGGTGCGCCTGGCCAGCGTGGCGCTGATCCTCTGCGGGCTGGTCGGCCTCAAGCTCAGCCACTAGGCACTCTGCGGCGAATTTCAACAGCGCTAAACAGGTGTCTGCCATGGATGGCAGGCATAAAAAAGCCCGCCAATTGGCGGGCTTTGTTCATTCAGGTTTAGCGCCAGTCACCGCGCAAGGCGGCCACCTGCGCCTGCAGCGCCGCGCACTTGACCGCATCAGCCGCCACCGGCTCGCCCGCCACCAACTGCACCCGCGACCACAGCCGTTTGAACAATCCCTTGCCCGGGTCTCGGCTGAAGAAGCTGCCCCACAGGCCCTGTAGCGCCATGGGAATCACCGGCACCGGATTCTCCGCGACTATGCGCTCGATACCGTTCTTGAACTCGTTCAACTCGCCATCGGTGGTCAGCTTGCCTTCCGGGAAGATGCACACCACCTCGCCGTTACGCAGGTATTCGGCGATTTTCTTGAACGCCGCGTCATAGATCAGCAGGTCTTCGCTGCGCCCGGCAATCGGCACGGTGCCGGCGGTACGGAAGATAAAGTTGAGCACCGGCAGGTTGTAGATCTTGTAGTACATGACAAAGCGCACCGGCCGGCGTACCGCGCCGCCGATCAGCAGCGCGTCGACGAAGGACACATGGTTGCACACCAGCACCGCCGCGCCCTCGTCCGGAATTGCCTCCAGGCCCTTGTGTTCGACCCGGTACATGGAATGGCTGAGCAGCCAGATCAAGAAACGCATGCTGAACTCGGGGACGATCTTGAAGATGTAGCTGTTGACCGCGATGTTCATCAGCGAGATGACCAGAAACAGCTGCGGAATCGACAGATCGGCCACGGACAAGAACAGGATCGACACTATCGCCGAGATCACCATAAACAGCGCATTGAGGATGTTGTTGGCGGCGATCACCCGGGAGCGCTCATGGGCGGCGGTACGCGACTGGATCAGCGCATACAGCGGCACTATGTAGAAGCCGCCGAACAGGCCGATGCCCAGGATCGAGCCGAGAACCCACCAGGCCTGGGCATAACTCAGCACCGCCAACCAGTCATGCGCCACGGCGCCTTGCGGGAAACCGCCGGAATGCCACCACAGCAGCATGCCGAACAGGGTCAGGCCGATGGAGCCGAACGGCACCAGGCCGATCTCCACTTTGTGCCCACTCATGCGTTCACAGAGCATCGAGCCCAGGCCAATCCCTAAGGAGAATACGGTGAGAATCAGGGTTACCACGCTCTCGTCGCCGTACAGCCACTCCTTGGCGTAGGCCGGAATCTGCGTCAGGTACACCGCGCCGAGAAACCAGAACCAGGAGTTGCCCACCAGCGAGCGCGACACCGCCGGCCGCTGGCCCAGGCCGAGTTTCATGATCAACCAGGACTGGCGCAGGATATTCCAGTCCAGCTTTAGCTGCGGCATGGCCGCCGAAGCAGCCGGAATATGGCGGCTGGCCAGATAGCCAAGCACCGCCACCAGTACCACTGAGGCCGCCACTATATGGGCATAACCGCTGCTGGCCATCATCATCCCGGCGCCAATAGTGCCGGCAAGAATGGCCAGAAAGGTGCCCATTTCCACCAGAGCATTGCCGCCCACCAACTCCTGCTCCTCAAGGTGCTGCGGCAGGATCGAATACTTCACCGGGCCGAACAGCGCCGACTGGGTGCCCATGGCAAACAGCACGGCGAGCATCAGTGGCAGATTGCCCAGCAGCACCCCGAGCGCACCCAGCAGCATGATCAGGATCTCGGCGAACTTGATCTTGCGGATCAGCGAGTCCTTGGCGAACTTCTCACCAAACTGGCCGCCCAAGGCGGAAAACAGGAAGAACGGCAGGATAAACAACAAGGCACAGAGGTTGACCAGCAGGCTCTTGTCAGCCTCGGCGCTGATCTTGAAGAGAATCGCCAGAATCAGCGACTGCTTGAAGATGTTGTCGTTAAAGGCGCCCAGCAACTGGGTGATAAAGAACGGCAGGAAGCGCTTCTTACTCAGCAACGCGAATTGGGAGTGTTCGGTCATCGTCCGTGTACCTGTCTCAAGTGGCCAAGCGGGTTTTCAGCATTTGACTGCAATAGCCCCAGGCAAAGCCACAACAGGCGGCGAAATTTGCGCAAGTGCAGGCAAAATCGGCCTACAGCGGCAACTGCCCCAACCAGGCGCGCAGAGCGAAGAACACCAGCAAGCCACCGCCGATGGTGGCCAGCAGATGGCGACTCAGGGCGGCAATCAGGATGGTCACCAGGCCGCCCAGCAGGTAGGCGTTGTCCAGGCTCAGTTGCCAGTGCTGGCCATCGGGCAACAGCATGCCCGGCACCACGATGGCCGTCAGCACCGCGGTGGGCACGTAATGCAGGCCCTGGCGCACCAGCGGCGGGAAGCGCAGCGCGGGGAAGGCAAACAGGCTGTAGCGGATCAGGAAGGTAATCAGCGCCATGCCCAGGATCAGCAACCAGATCTGCATCAGGCGCCCTCCCCGCCGCGGCGTTCCAGCCACACGCCGATGGCAATGCCGCTGAGGGCGGCGGCCATCAGGCCCAGCTTGTACGGCCAGGCATGGCATACCAGGGCGACAGCGCCCGCCACCAGGGCTGCGGCAATCTGCGGCCGGTTGCGCAGCGCCGGCACGACAATGCCGATAAAGGTCGCCAGCATGGCGAAATCCAGGCCCCAGCCGGCCAAGTCGGGCACCCGCTGGCCGAACAGTGCGCCGACCAGCGAACTGCCGACCCAGGACAGGTACAGGGCGATGGCGACACCGGCGTGATACCACTGGCCGTGGTCACTCATACCCCGGCTCAGATAACGGCGCTGCACCACGGCGAAGGTTTCGTCGGTCAGGCCGAAGGCCAGGGGTAAGCGCCAGCGCTGCGACAGCCCACCGACATAGGGCTGCAAGGCCGCGCTATAGAGCACATGGCGCAGATTGACGATAAAGGTGGTGAGCAGGATCACTGCCATGCCGCTGCCCAGGCCAAGCAGGCTGATGGCAATAAACTGCGCCGAACCGGCATACACCAGCAGCGACATGCCCAGCGCCTGCCCCAGGCTCAAGCCGGCCAGGCTGGCCAATGCGCCATAGATCAGGCCAAAGGGCAGGATGCCGACAATCATCGGCACGCTATCGCGCAGGCCATGCAACAGGCTGCGCAGACGGCTGACATTCAAGGTACGAGCTCCATGGTTCAAGCGCTGAAGCGGGCCTCCAGCTGTTGTTTGATGCTCGGCCAGTCACGATCGGTGATGCTGTACAGCACGCTGTCATCCAAGCGGCCATCGGCCAGGCGCCGGTGATTGCGCAACAGGCCCTCGCGCAGCGCACCGAGCTTCTCGATGGCGCGTTGCGAACGCAGGTTGCTGGCGGCGGTTTTCAGCTGCACGCGCACCATCTGCCAGTTCTCGAAGGCATGCTTGAGCATCAGGTATTTCACCGTGCCATTCAGGCCGGTGCCGTGCTGGCTGCGGTCAAGCCAGGTCCAGCCGATCTCGGCGGCCGGCAAGCTGTGCATAAAATCGGCAAAGCGCGTGGTACCCACCAACTGCTCACCCAGGCGAATGACAAACACCAGCGCCGTGCCTTCGCGCTGGTCGAGCAAGCCCTGGCGATACCAGTCCAGGCGCTGGGTGCCGTTCATATAGGCCAGCTCCTGGCGGTTGGCTTCGGCCAGGTTGATCAGAGCGGGGATATCGGCATCGACCATCGGTTCGATGCGCAGCGCGCCACGCTGCAGGGTTATCAATTGCGGCTTGAACATAGGGTCCCTCCACGGACAGAGTCGCAGGCGCGCCACGCTAACAGGGCGGGTCCGCGCGCACAATCCACAAGCGTTTTACCCAAAGTCCCTACCCCAAGCATTTGCGACCTTGGTCGCGCCTGACGGCATGGCAGTTTGCTGCGACACTGTGAGCATTTATAGGCACCAGTGCCTGCTCAACAACGGGTCGCCCTGCTAAGACCCGGAACGCCCCATTAAGTTTGCCAGTGGAGTACGCATGACCCTGTCCAGCGGGCTGATCGCCGCGGTGGCGCTGATTTACATGGCCATACTGTTCGCCATCGCCTTCTATGGCGACCGCCGCGCCACACCCATGCCGCCCAAGGTGCGGGCCTGGGTCTACTCGCTGTCCCTGGCGGTGTACTGCACCAGCTGGACCTTCTTCGGCGCGGTGGGCCAGGCCGCCGAGCAGCTCTGGTCGTTCCTGCCGATTTATCTTGGGCCGATCATCATCCTGCTGTTCGCGCCCTGGGTGCTGCAGAAGATGGTGATGATCAGCAAGCAGGAAAACATCACCTCGATCGCCGACTTTATCGCCGCCCGCTACGGCAAGTCCCAGGCCCTGGCGGTGGTGGTGGCGCTGGTCTGCCTGGTCGGCGTGCTGCCCTATATCGCCCTGCAGCTCAAGGGCATAGTGCTGGGGGTCAACCTGCTGATCGGCGAAGGGGCCGCCGCCCGTGGCACCAGCGCCCAGGACACCGCGCTGATCGTGTCCCTGGTGCTGGCGCTGTTCACCATCCTGTTCGGCACGCGCAACCTGGATGTCACCGAACACCACCGCGGCATGGTGTTGGCGATCGCCTTCGAGTCGCTGGTCAAGCTGCTGGCCTTTCTCGCCGTCGGCGCCTTCGTCACCTACGGCCTGTACAACGGCTTCGCCGACCTGTTCAGCCAGGCCCAGGCCAGCCCGGCGCTAGACGCCTTCTGGGCGGAAACGGTGAACTGGCCCGCCATGCTGATGCAGACCGGCCTGGCCATGATCGCCATCATCTGCCTGCCGCGGCAGTTCCACGTCACCGTGGTGGAGAATATCGAGCCCAAGGATCTCAACCTGGCGCGCTGGGTATTCCCCGCCTACCTGGTGCTGGCCGCCTTGTTCGTGGTGCCGATCGCCCTGGCCGGACAGATGCTGCTGCCCGACGGCGTCACCCCGGACTCCTTCGTCATCAGCCTGCCGCTGGCGCAGGCACATCCGGCGCTGGCGTTGCTGGCCTTTATCGGCGGCGCGTCGGCGGCCACCGGCATGGTGATTGTCGCCTCGGTGGCGCTCTCGACCATGATCTCCAACGACATGCTGCTGCCCTGGCTGTTGCGCCGGCAGAACGCCGAACGGCCCTTCGAAGCCTTCCGCCACTGGATGCTCAGCGCGCGGCGGATCAGCATCGTGCTGATCCTGCTGTTGGCCTACGTGTGCTACCGCCTGCTCGGTGAAGGCGCCAGCCTGGCCACCATCGGCCAGGTCTCCTTCGCCGCCATCGGCCAGTTGGCGCCGGCCATGTTCGGCGCGCTGGTATGGAAGCAGGCCAACCGCCAGGGCGTGTTCGCCGGCCTGGCCTTGGGCGCGCTGATCTGGTTCTACACCCTGGTGCTGCCCCTGGCCGCCCGTGGCCTGGGCTGGCCGCTGGTGAACTTCCCCGGCCTGTCCGCCCTGCTGTACGGCCCCATCGGCTTTCCGGTGGATGCCCTGACCCGCGGCGTGGTGCTGTCGCTAGCCGGCAACTTCCTGCTGTTTGCCTGGGTCTCGTATTTTTCCCGTACCCGGGTCGCGGAACACTGGCAGGCCGGGCGTTTTATCGGCCATGACCTGGGCAACAAACCGAACAGCCGCAGCCTGCTGGCGGTGCGGGTGGACGATCTGCTGCTGCTGGCCAGCCGCTTCGTCGGCGAGGATCGTGCGCGACAGAGCTTTATGCGCTTCGCCTATCGCCAGGGCAAAGGCTTCGACCCCAACCAGAGCGCCACCAGCGAGTGGATCGCCCATACCGAACGCCTGCTGGCCGGCGTACTGGGCGCCTCCAGCACCCGCGCTGTGGTCAAGGCGGCCATCGAGGGGCGCGAGATGCAGGTCGAGGATGTGGTGCGCATCGTCGATGAAGCATCCGAAGTGCTGCAATTCAACCGCGCCCTGCTGCAAGGGGCGATCGAGAACATCACCCAGGGCATCAGCGTGGTCGATCAGAACCTGCGCCTGGTGGCCTGGAACCACCGTTATATCGAGCTGTTCAACTACCCCGACGGCCAGGTCTATGTCGGCCGCCCGGTGGCCGAGCTGATCCGCTTCAACGCCGAACGCGGCCTGCTCGGCGGCGGCGACATCGAGGAACACGTCAGCAAGCGCCTGTACTGGATGCGCCAGGGCACCGCGCACACCTCCGAGCGGCTGTTCCCCAACGGCCGGGTGATCGAGCTGATCGGCAACCCCATGCCCGGCGGCGGCTTCGTTATGAGCTTTACCGACATCACCGAATTCCGCGAGGCCGAACGGGCCCTCAAGGAAGCCAACGAGGGCCTGGAACAGCGGGTCGCCGCGCGCACCTTCGAGCTGTCGCAACTGAACCAGGCGCTGACCGAGGCCAAGGGCGTGGCCGAGGCCGCCAACCAGTCGAAAACCCGCTTTCTCGCCGCGGTCAGCCATGACCTGATGCAGCCCCTGAACGCCGCCCGGCTGTTTTCCGCCGCCCTCTCCCATCAGGAAGACGCATTACCCCTGGAGGCCCGTGAACTGGTACGGCATCTGGACAGTTCGCTGCGTTCGGCCGAAGACCTGATCAGCGACCTGCTGGATATCTCGCGCCTGGAAAATGGCCGGATCACCCCGGAGCGCCAGCCCTTCGTGCTCAATGAACTGTTCGCCACCCTGGGCACCGAGTTCCGCGCCCTGGCCAATGAGCAGGGCGTCGACCTGCGTATCCGCGGCAGCCGCCTGCGTGTGGACAGCGACAGCAAGCTGCTGCGCCGGGTGCTGCAAAACTTCCTCACCAACGCCTTCCGTTACGCCAAGGGCCGCGTGCTGCTGGGCGTGCGCCGCGAAGGCGCGCAGTTGCGCCTGGAGGTGTGGGACCGCGGCCCGGGCATCCCCGAGGACAAGCGCAAGGTGATATTCGAGGAGTTCAAGCGCCTGGACAGCCACCAGACCCGCGCCGAGAAAGGCCTGGGCCTGGGCCTGGCGATCGCCGACGGCCTGTGCCGGGTGCTCGAACACCCGCTTGCAGTACGTTCCTGGCCGGGCAAGGGCAGCGTGTTCAGCGTGACCGTGCCCCTGGCCTTGCACGGGCGAATCAACGCCCCGGCGCCGCAGCCCGAGCATAACGGCCAGGCCCTGCACGACACCCGGGTGCTCTGTGTCGACAACGAGGACAGCATCCTCGCCGGCATGCACAGCCTGCTGTCGCGCTGGGGCTGCCAGGTGTGGACCGCGCGCAACCGCCTGGAATGCGAGCATCTGCTCAGCGAAAACCTGCGCCCGCAGCTGGCGCTGGTGGACTATCACCTGGACGAAGGCGAAACCGGCACCGAGCTGATGGCCTGGCTGCGCACGCGCCTGGGCGAACCGCTGCCGGGCGTGGTGATCAGCGCCGACGGCCGCCCCGAGCTGATCGCCCAGGTGCATGCCGCCGGCCTCGACTACCTGGCCAAGCCGGTCAAGCCGGCGGCCCTGCGCGCACTGCTTAATCGCCATCTAAGCCTGCGCTAAGCGCTGCACAGCCCGGAAGAACACTGATCTGCCGCAATACGCGGCTGCAGGCCCTGACTAGACTGCCAGCATCTGCCACCTCAAGGACGCCCCATGCCGGAAGCCCTCGACACCCTGCTGCATTTCGCCAGCGCCCTGGCCGCCGGCCTGCTGATCGGCGCCGAGCGCGGCTGGCAGGGCCGCAATACGGAGGACAACCAGCTGGTGGCGGGCATCCGTACCTTCGCCCTGAGCAGCCTGCTCGGCGCCTTCGCCATGCTCCTGGGCGAGCGTTTCGGCGTTAGCGCCTGGGCGGTGATCTTCCTCGGCTTCGCCGCCCTGGTGGTGGCTTCCTACTTTGGCGAGCTGCAGCGCCTGGGCGATCTGGGCCTGACCAGCGAAGTGGCGCTGTTGATCACCTTTCTCCTCGGCAGCCTGGCCATGGCCGGCTATGCCGCGCTGGCCGCCGCCGGCGCGGTGGCGGTGGCCCTGCTGCTAAGCCTCAAGCAATCGCTGCATGGCGCCCTGCAGCGGCTCAGCGAGGCCGAGCTGTCCGGCACCCTGAAGCTACTGTTTATCTCCCTGGTGCTGCTGCCGGCCCTGCCCAACCAGGGCTACGGGCCCTGGCAGGCGTTCAACCCCTACGCCATCTGGTGGATGGTGGTGCTGATCGCCGCCATCGGTTTTGCCGCCTATGTGGCGATTCGCCTGGTCGGCACCCGCCATGGCCTGCTGCTCACCGCCCTGCTCGGCGGCATCGTCTCCTCCACCGCCATGACCCTGACCCTGGCGCGTCTGGCCCAGGGGCGTAATCTGCAGGCCATCCTGGCCTGCGGCCTGCTGGCCACCTCGGCGCTGATGTTTCCCCGGGTGCTGCTGGAGGTCGGCCTGGTCAACCCCCGCCTGCTGGCGCAGCTGGCCTGGCCCCTGGGCGTGGCGACCCTGGTGTATGCCGGCGGTGCGCTGCTGTACTACCGGCGCGCCGGGCGGGTCAGCGAGGAGCAGGCCGAACCCCTGCTGAAAAACCCCTTCGAACTGGGCCCGGCGCTGCGCTTCGCCGCCCTGCTGGCGCTGATTCTGCTGGCGGTCGAAGGGGCGCAGCGCTGGTTGGGCGATGTCGGGGTCTATCTGGTGGCGCTGCTTTCCGGGTTGGCCGATGTGGATGCCATCACCCTCTCGCTGGCGCGCAGCGCCCGGGGTGAACTGGACGCCCAGGTCGCGGTGCAGGGCATCTTTCTCGCCGCCCTGAGCAACAGCCTGGTCAAAGCCTTTCTGGTTGCCCTGATCGGCGGCCGCCAACTGGCCCTGCTGACCCTGCCAGTAATGGCGGCCGGCTTGCTGGCCGGCGCGGCGGCATTACTGCTGCTTTCATAGTCGCCCCTGTAATACGGCAATAATCCCCCTAACCAAGGGCTGGAGTTGCTTTGCCAAGCGGCTCATCTGCCCACCAATAATCCGCGCACAACCCTATTGCAGAAGGCTTCCAGCCTTCTCAGTAACACCGTAACAGGCCCTGCTATTAGTCCAAAAGATGGCTAGGCAGGCATCTCCAGAGCGTCCAACACTGACCGAGACAGCAAACGATGTAACGGTCAGCCATGACAATCCGGAGACGCCCCATGCCCATCGCCCTCGCCTTTATCACCCAGCGCTACTCACTAACGCTCACTCTGCGTCAGGCAGCCATATGAACGCGCCAGCAGTGCTGCCAAACAAAGAGCTGCAAGCCGAGCAGCTGCGGGTGCAGGGCGATGGCGTGGAGCTGGCTGTGTATCGCTGGGGCAATAGCAGTGGGCCGACCCTGCTGCTGGTGCACGGCTACCCGGACAGCCACGAGATCTGGCTGCCGCTGGTACGCGAGCTGGCCGCCGACTACCAGATCATCGCCTACGATGTGCGCGGCTTCGGTGCCTCGCAGATCCCGCGCAAGCGCCTGGACTACCACCTGGCAAAACTCGCGAATGACCTGGAAGCGGTGATCCAGGCCACCAGCCCCGAGCAGCCGGTGCACCTGCTGGCCCACGACTGGGGCTCGATCCAGGCCTGGGAGGCGGTCACCGAGCCGCGCATCCAGCCGCTGCTGGCCTCCTATACCAGCATCTCCGGGCCCTGCCTGGATCATGTCGGCCACTGGATGCGCGATCGCCTCAAGCAGAAGACTCCGCGCGCGCTGCTGCAGGTGCTCGGCCAGTTGCTCAGCTCTTGGTATATCGCGATGTTCCACACCCCACTGCTGCCCGAACTGACCTGGCGCTTAGGTTTTGACCGCGCCTGGCCCCAGCTGCTGCACAAAGTCGAAGGGCTGCGCAATGTGCCTATCAGCAGCAGCCAACGCTCCGATGGGGTACACGGGGTCAAGCTGTACCGCGCCAACTTTATCCGTAGCCTGTTCCAGCCACGTCTGCGCCACACCCAGGTGCCGGTGCAGCTGATAGTGCCGACCCGCGACCGCTTTGTGCGCCCGCAACTGTTCGACCAGCTGCAGCACTGGGCACCCAGGCTGCAACGGCGCGAGGTCAGTGCCGGGCATTGGCAGCTGCTGGCCGAGCCGCAGCAACTGGCCGCCTGGCTACTTGAGTTCACCGCCCACGTACAGAGCAGCGAAAGCAGCAACACGCTGGCCCGCCTGAATCTGGCCGGTTGATAAGGAGAACCGAGATGAGCGAACAGCACCGCCTGGAACAACGCAAAGTCCGCTTCGACTTCGAGAACACTCCGCTGCACTGGGTGCCGAACGAGCCGGAAGCCTCGCATATCATGAACAGCCTGCATCTGATCCTGCCGGCCGGGGAGTTCTGGTTCTGCCGGGTCTACAACAAGGCCCTGCCGCTGGTCAGCGATCCGCAGCTGCGCGAGGACGTGCAAGGCTTCGTCAAGCAGGAGGCGCAGCACGCCCGCGCCCACGACAGCGCGCTGACGCCCTATCTGCTGCGCCATGGCATCGACCCGACGCCCTTTACCCAGCGGATTCACTGGCTGTTCGACAAGGTGCTGTGCGACTACCCCCTGGGCGACAACGCCATCAGCCGCGCTCTGCAACCCTGGTGGCTGCGCCAGCGGGTCGGCCTGATCGCCGCGGTGGAGCACTTCACCTGCGTGCTGGGCGACTGGATCATCACCACCCGCAGCCTGGATCACGCCGACCCGGTGATGCTCGACCTGCTGCGCTGGCACGGCGCCGAGGA